>CAZJIT010000022.1:803-8641 GCA_964546155.1 uncultured Candidatus Peribacteria bacterium | reverse complement strand
TCGTTTGGTGAGTTATCGCAACATGGGCAAGCTCGCTTTCGGGAAATTATTTGAAGAGACGTGCAAACTTCAAGCGGTCTTTTTGCGTGATGAACTTGGTGAGCAAATGAGCCTGATGAAAAAAATTGACATGGGTGATTTTGTGGGAGTGGAGGGTGTGCGTTATACAACTGAGCGTGGCGAAAAATCCGTCATGGCGAAGAAAGTGACTTTTCTCGGGAAAGCGATTTTGCCATTACCGGAGAAGTTCCACGGACTGGCAGATGAAGAAACTAAACAGCGCCAGCGTTATCTTGATTTGATTTCTGATGAGAATACTTTCGATAGATTTAAGATGCGCAGTGATTTTATTCGCGCGCTGAGAGAGTTTTATTGGCAGGAGGGCTTTCGTGAAGTCGAAACTCCGACTCTGCTCCACTCGGCTACGGGTGCGGCAGCACGTCCTTACATAACTCATAATAACGGGTTGGACATGGACGTTTATTTGCGTATTTCACACGAACTTCCGCTCAAGGAACTGATTGTCGGTGGGTTTGATAAGGTGTTTGAGATCGGGAAAGCGTTTCGTAATGAGGGTGTGGATCCAAGTCATCTCCCCGAGCATACGCACCTCGAGCATTATTGCGCGTATTGGGATTTTGAGGATAATATCAAGTTTACCGAGAAAATGTTTGATTATCTTTTTGAGAAATTGAATTTGGAAAAGAAAATCAAGGTGGCGGATAAGGACGGCGTGGAGCGTGAAGTTGATTTCTCAACACCATGGCGCCACGAGAATTTCATTGAGTTGATGAAGAAAGAAACAGGACTGGATATTTTGGATTGGGAAGATGCAGACGCGCTCCGTGAAGAATTAAAAAAGAAAAATATTGTTTTTGAAAAGATGGACGAGATGGGTTTGGCGACGCTGGTGGATAATTTGTATAAGAAAGTTTTGCGTCCAAAGTTGGTTGATCCGGTTGTGCTTTATGGCTATCCGAAGTACTTGCAGCCACTTGCGCGTGTGAATGATGAGGACGCGAGATTGGTCGATCAGTTTCAGCTCGTAGTCAATGGTTGGGAGTTGGTGAAGGCATATTCGGAATTAGTGGATCCGGTGGATCAGGCAGAAAGATTCGCGGAACAGGCCAAGGCGGCAGCTGAGGGTGATGAGGAGGCAATGGCGGGTGATAGTGATTTTATCACTGCGTTGGAGCATGGTGCACCTCCGATTAGTGGCTGGGGTATGGGTATCGATCGCACTTTGGCAATTTTGACCGGACAGACGAATTTGCGCGAAGTAGTGCTCTTCCCACTCATGCGTCCTGACCAAAAAGAAGAATAGTTTGACAAAATTTTTGCAATAATTTAAAGTGGAGTAGATTTATCCACTTTATTTTTCATGAATTATTTCTTTCAAATATTTACAAACTTAGCGGACTGGGTTGTGTATGGTTTGCTCAATCTCCAAGCCAATAATCCCCATGCTGAAGCTTTACATTTCCTCATTGAAGATACGACCAAAATCTGGGTTTTGGTTTTTGCGGTGATGAGTTTGGTCGCATTTTTGCGCACTTATTTCCCTGTGCAAAAAATCCACAGCGTGCTGACCAAACACAAATTCAGCGGGTTTTTGCTCGCGGGATTATTTGGCGCGGTTACACCATTTTGCTCATGCTCGTCCATTCCGATTTTCATCGGCTTCCTCGAAAGTGGCTTACCCGCAGGATTGGCGTTCACCTTTCTCGCCACTTCCCCACTCGTGAACGAAGTCGCTTTCGTGATTCTCTGGAGCGGATTCGGTTGGCAAATCGCGAGTCTGTATGCCGGCTTGGGAATTTTGCTCGGCATAATTGTGGGATTGATTTTGAATCAAATTTCTCGTCCGCAGGATTTGCTCATTATGCGCGAAAATCAGAAAATTATTACTGCGCAAAAAATGCCGACTGAGCTGAGAAAACGTCTGCGTTTTGCTTACAATGTCGGGAAAAATAATTTCAAAAAGTTGTGGTGGATAATCCTGCTTGGTGTCGCTCTGGGGGCGGTTATCCACGGCTATGTCCCTCAAGAATTTTTCATGAATTATCTCAGTGCGGAGAATTTCTGGACGGTACCTTTGGCGGTGATTGTCGGTGTGCCGATTTATGCAGGCTGTTCGACCGTGGCACCGATCGTAGTAAGCTTGGCAGGAAACGGGCTCTCACTCGGAACAGCCCTCGCACTCATGATGTCTATCGCAGGATTGTCTCTTCCAGAAGGGGTTTTATTACGCAGTAGCATTTCAACTCGCCTTGTAATTTGGTTCTTCGGAATCGTCAGCATCGGCATTGTGCTCATCGGATTTTTAATGAACCTCGCAGAAATTTATTTGTGATAAGGCTTGCTCCGAGTAATACTAACCCCGCGATAAATCTGCTCACTCGCAAGTAAGCGAAAGAGCTGGTGCGGATAAGTCATCTTGCCAAAAGAGATGATGTTTTTGGCTTGGGAAAGCAGCTCCTGAGAAAGCCCATGTGACCCACCAATCACAAAATCCAGCTGACCGGTTTTTTCATTTTGCTTAATGATTTGGGCAAGATCCTCGCTCGTGACGAGCTCTCCGGTACGATCAAACGCCACAAAATCCCCGTGAATTTTTGTGAGAATCTTAGCGCTTTCCTCAGCAATGGATTTTTGCGGGTCAGCATTTGTCTCGGGAAGTTCGACCACCTCAAGCTCAACCTGCAAAGCCCGCAATCTCTTGCGATATTCCTCGATTCCCTCTTTCAAATATTTCTCCTTGAGCTTGCCGATGGTGATGAGGCGAATTTTCATTTAGCCTAGATTCTTTTTCACGAAGTCGGCTTTGTCATCACCCCGCTGATTCAGATTCTCAACAATCTCGCGAATACCGTCCTCAAGTGAAACGGTCGGTGCGTAACCCAGTTCGGATTTTATTTTTTCCAAAGAGGCAAGCTGAGTCTTTACATAACCCTCACGCACCGGATTGGGAATGCAGACCGGCTCAACATTCGTGCCCATAATTTTGTTAATCAGCGCCACGAGATCAATGAGATTGATTGAGGTCGCTGTCCCAATATTGAAGACATTGAAGCCATATTTTTTGTCCGTAAAAATCGCGCGCTCAATTCCCTGGCACACGTCTTTTACATTCGTGAAATCGCGCTCTTGAGTCCCATCACCATAGAGAGTCGGATTCTCACCTCGACGCATCATCCAGATAAACTGGCTGACAAGATTGGCGAAATTCTGCTTGTGATCCTCATGCAAACCATAAATCGACATGAAACGAAACGCGATCACCTCGAGACCATTGAGATGAGAAAAACTGCGACTAACACCCTCCTGCGCGTACTTGGTCACGGAATAATAATTCGGTGGAATGACGCTCTGGTCCTCGGTCAATGGCGTCGGGTTGTTGCCATAGATCGAGCTGGTCGAAGCAAAAAGAAATTTCTTGGCACCGATTTTTTTGGCAAATTCCATCACACGAATATGCCCGCAAATATTATTCTCGAAGGCATAGTGCAGGTTATCGAGGAACATCGGCGCAGAGGAAGAAGCCGCGAGATGGACAATATATTCAAAGTCCTGATCTAGTTTTTCTAAATCCTCCACCTTATTCACATCGCCTTGCACAAATTTAATTTGCTCAGAAATGTTGGATTCGCGACCTAGAGAAAGATTGTCGAAAGCAGTGACATCGTGACCTTTGCTTGCAAGAATTGTTGCCAGATTGGAACCGATAAAACCCGCTCCACCTGTGATTAGAATTTTGGACATATTTTTAAATTAAGAATTGATAAGATTGTTGCCGGTCATTTCCGCGGGAATATTTAGCCCCATCGCACTCAACATCGTCGGAGCGATATCACCCAGTTTGCCATCGGAAAGTTTCTTGCCAACCGAATCCGGACTGATCCAAATCAGCTCGACTGGATAAGTCGTATGCGAGGTCATCGGTTTGTGAGTTTGGTAATTCTCCATCTGGTCAGCATTGCCATGGTCCGCTGTGATAAAGCACTCCCCACCCAGCTCAAGAACTTTTTCGACCACCTTGCCCACGCACTCGTCCACAATCTCAACCGCCTTGACCGCGCTGGCAAAATTGCCCGTGTGCCCGACCATATCACAGTTCGCATAGTTCACTATAACGACATCGTACTCCGGCAAAACCGCGAGTAATTTTTCGGTCACATTGTATGCCTCCATCTCCGGGTGCTCGGCAAAAGTCGCCGGGTCAAATCGGCTCGGAATCTCAATGTCAGTTTCGTTCGCATATGGTGTAGTAGATTTGCCATTGAAAAAACTGGTCACGTGCTTGATCTTCTGTGTCTCGGCAATGCGCAGTTGCTTGAGATTATTATCCGCGAGAACCTGCCCGAAAAGATTAGTCAATTTCGCATCAGCGGGAACCTCGAGCAGATAATCCTGGAACTCGTCATAGTACTGTGTAAAACCGAAATAAAGCACCTCAGGCTTCTTGCACAACTTACCGGGATAGTCGGGAGCAATGAAAGCTTGTGTGAGCTGCAAAGCTCTATCTTGGCGATAATTCGTGTGAATCACAACGTCGCCATCATTCATTCCGGCGTAATTATTCAAAACATACGGCGGGATATATTCGTCCGTCATCTCGCTTCCGTCAGGACATTTTCCGGTCGCATATTCTTGCTTAACTAATTCGAAAACGTCAGTAGATTTCTGACCCTGCGCACAAACCAAAGTCGCGTAGGCTTGGTCGGTAATTTGCCAATTCTTGCCACGATCCATCGCATAATATCTGCCCATTACCGTACCAATCACCGCTCCGGTTTCGTCCAGAACTTTTTGGAGATCAGTGAGATATTGTTCGCAACTGCGCGGCGCTGTATCACGCCCATCAAGGAATGGGTGAATGATAATTTTGCCCGCGGGGAAGGTCTCGTGAGCCTTGCGCATCAACGCAAAAAGGTGCGACTGATGAGCGTGTACTCCCTCGTCTTGGAGAAGTCCGAGCAGATGAAGCTGAGAATTTTTTTCTTGCCAATTTGTCATCGCCTTCTGCCAATTCACACTCTGGAAAAATTCCCCACTCTCGAGCTGATCATTTATTTTTTTCAATTCTTGCTCAACTACTCGCCCTGCCCCGATGTTCATATGACCAACCTCACTACTTCCCATAAATCCCTTCGGTAAGCCAACAAACTCACCCGATGCCTGAAGCAAAGACCACGGATAATCGTGCTTATAAGAATCAATGTTGAGGGTACGGGCACTCGCCACGGCATTCGCCTCGGTGAGCGGGTTGACACCCCAGCCATCACGGATAATCAGTACGGTAGGTTTTTTCATTTGAGAAATTAAAGCATAAATAAATTTTGGGCGCGCTCAACTTCGTCTTTGCTTCCGAGGATAATCGGACTGCGCATGCCCAAGTCTGTGATTTTTTTGTCTAGAATAAAATTGCCCCGCCCATCGACCGCCATTCCTCCCGCCTGCTCCACGATGTACGCCAGAGGCAGACATTCAAAGCTCAGACGCAACTTACCCTCGGGGTGACCATGCACCTCGGGATAAGCAAACACACCGCCTTGCTTGGCGAGAATATGATTAACATCTGAAACAAAACCACCAGAATAACGCAGAGTATAGTGATGTTTAAGCCAAAACTGAATGAGATTGTCGTAATGGTCGCGTGGAGTGACCGAATGAATTCCGCCCGGTGCAAAATATTTTTTGTTCGGCTCGAGAGTAATTTTTTCTTGCGTCAATTCGTATTCGTAATCAGTATTGAGAGTAAATTCGCAAACTAGATTCGGTAGAGCCAAAACCAAAACCAGGCGTGGACCATAGACAATGTAACAACTCGCCACCAAATCCCGCCCGGACTTACCGACCAAGTCCTCGCATTTCCAAATCCCGAAAATCGAACCAAAAGCCAAATTCGCATCGACCAGACTGGAACCATCGAGCGGATCATACGCCACCGCAAACTCGCCCTCACCCCGCACAGGCTCGAGCGATTCCTCACTAGTAAGATAACCTACCACTCCACTTTCGAGTAATTTTTCGCGAATCAAACTGTCCACCTGCACGTCGAGCGCGAGCTGATTCTCCCCGAAATCATTTTCGGTTTCGGCATAGTCCACTCCGCCCGTCTGGATCAGATGAGCAATTTCCTTAGACAAATCCGCAATCGTCAAAACCAAGTGTGCCAGTTTTTCGTCCGCATTTTGATCGAGAAAATTCGTGAGTGAGTGTCCTTTTTGCATGCAGATATTGTAATAAAATAAACCCAACATTACCAGCTGGGATTAATTTAAGAAAGCTTGGCGATCTTGGCAAGGTGGTTTATGAGGTCGAGAATGCGCAGAGCGTAAGCCCACTCGTTATCGTACCACGCAAAAACCTTGGCGGTGTGACCGTCGCCCAAAACCTGTGTCAGACCCAAATCGACAATCGCACTGCGTGGATCGGATTTGAAATCGATCGAAACAAGTGGCTCAGCCGAAGTCCCGAGAATACCCATTAATTCACCTTGCTCCGCCTCTACAAAAGCCTGATTTATAATTTCCTTGGTGACAGGCTTTTCGCATTGAACTACAAAATCACAAAGCGAAACTGTTTCGGTCGGCACACGCACCGCCATGCCATCGACCTTGCCCTTGAGCTGAGGAAGCACGAGCCCAACCGCCTTGGCGGCGCCGGTCGTGGTCGGGATCATCGACATCGTCGCACTCCTCGCACGACGCAAATCCGAATTGGAATTGTCGAGGAGGTTTTGGGAATTCGTAAAAGCGTGAATCGTAGTCAAAAAGCCGGTTTCGATTTTGAAATTTTCATCGAGAATCTTGGCCACCGGAGCGAGGCAGTTTGTAGTGCAGCTCGCATTGGAAATGATTTTGTCACGCTCGGGATCGAGTGTATGCTCGTTCACGCCCATCACGATCGTGCACCCCTCGTCCTTGCGCGGAGCGGTGATGATGCCGTACTTGGCACCACTCTCAAGATGAATCTGCATCATCGCATCGGTTCTACGCCAACCAATCGCCTCGATCACAATATCCACCTCCATTTCTTTCCATGGAAATTTATCCTTATCGCCGAGAGTCAGGCACTTCACCGGCTGACCGTCCACAGCAAAAGTTTCGTGATCCAAAACCTCGACTTTGTGATTGAGCCGACCGTGTAAAGAATCGTATTTCAAAAGATGCGCTCGTGACTCAGCACTTGAGCGAGAATTAACAGCAACAACTTGCAGACCGGGAAAATTTAAGCTTTGGCGATGAAAATTACGGCCGATACGCCCGTAGCCATTGATAGCAATTCTGATCATAAATTAGCTAAGAAATAAAGCGGTAATGCAAATGATTCCAAGGAGGTGAATGAGCTCCATTTTTATTCGTTTAAATAATTGATTTCTTGGGAAGTGGTCATGCCTGTGATGACCGGTGAATTGAGGATCACGTTCATCGAGCGTGCCTCCGCATTGCGCATGTTCCACACCTCGCTCGTCGTCAGATAGTCGTTGTACTCGACCTCCAAAGACTTGATGATATAACCGTTGGTCGAGGATTGATTGACATGAATAAGGTAAAGTAGGGCGATAATCACAATCATCGCTCCCAAAACCACAAACAGAGAAACCTCTCCCATCTGCATGCGGTGAGAATGCGTGGTCTTGCGCACACCTTGCACGGTCGAGCTGGAGCGAGTAATGAAAACTGGATTGTTCAATTTTTTGGATTAATTTTTGGTGGCAATGCGCATCTTGGCACTGCGGGAGCGTGGATTTTTTTCGAGCTCTTCGTCGGTCGGAGTGATCGGTTTTTTGGTCAGAATAGTCAGCTCGGGAGCGTGATCACAAGTACAAATCG
>CAZJIT010000022.1:0-793 GCA_964546155.1 uncultured Candidatus Peribacteria bacterium | reverse complement strand
GCAAATGCAAGTCTTGGATTTGTCCCGAAAAAAATTTTTGACGATACGATCCTCGAGAGAATGGTAACTAATCACGAGCAATTTTCCTTGCGGTTTGAGAACTTGGAGCGCACCCTCAAGCCCCTGCTCCAGCACGTTCAGCTCGTCGTTCGTAGCGATGCGGAGTGCTTGGAAAGTCTGCGTCGCCGGGTGAGTTTTGCCGCTGCGGTGCTTCACGCTTTCAATCACCTTAACCAAATCTTGCGTGGTTTGGAGCGGTCGATTTTGCACGATTGCCCGTGCGATTCTCCCTGCAAATTTCTCCTCGGCATAGTCCCACAAAATCTTTTTGATTTCTTCCTCTTCCCAGTGATTGACGATATCGGCGGCAGAAATCCCGTCCGAACCGAAACGCATGTCGAGCGGACCGTCCTCCTGAAAACTAAACCCCTTCTCGCCAAAATCAATCTGTGAAGAGCAAAGTCCAAGATCGAGCAACACCGCATCAGCGGAATTTGCGGGGAGTTCTTTCGCCATGTTTTCGAAGCCGGTCGCCTTCCAAGTGAATTTGTCGGCGTGTTTTTTGAGGCGCTCAATCGCAAACTCAGCGTTTTGTTTATCCTTGTCAAAACCGATGTACTGCTCGACCGGAAACTGCTCCAAAATCGCTAGCGCATGCCCTCCAAGACCCAAAGTGCCGTCCACCACCACCGCACATTTTTTTGGCAGATTTTCCAGAACCTCCTGAAGCAAAACCGAAATGTGAGTAGGTTGGTTCATTTTTTTTCAATGAAATTTTGCGCCTGAGAAGATT
>CAZJIT010000021.1:6609-8674 GCA_964546155.1 uncultured Candidatus Peribacteria bacterium | reverse complement strand
CAGTCATTTCCCCGTGCACCACAAATATTTTCTTGAAACCTTTGGTTGCACGCAGATGTTCAATTTCTTCAACGTGATCTGCGTGTGCCGAGAAGTTATTAAAGATCTTGACCTGTGCTCTCAAAGGATATTCCACACCAAAGATTTTGACAACCGGTTTTTTCTCCACAATCGAACGCCCGAGCGTACCCTCCGCCATAAACCCAACCACCAAAATCGTATTTTTCGGATTACCGATGTTTGCCTCGAGATGATGCAAAATACGACCCGCCTCACACATTCCCGATGCCGCAATCACAATCATCGGCTTCTCGCTGGCGGTCAATTTTTTGGATTCTTCCACTGAGCTCGTGTAAATCAATTTATCAAAACCAAAAGGATCGTTTTGCTTGAACGCCTCCAAAGTTTCTTCATCGTGCAATTCAATATGTTTACGAAAAACGTCCGTCACATTCGTCGCCAAAGGACTGTCCACATAAATCGGAATTTCAGGAATTTCATTGTTGAGCACTGCCTCGTGAAGCAGATAAACAATTTCCTGAGTGCGCTCCATCGCAAAAGACGGAATAATCACCTTCCCCCCTCTGCCGATCGTTTCCTTGATCGTATCCAAAAATATCTCACGAGCGATTTTATATTTCGTGTGTTCACGATTACCGTAAGTCGATTCAATAATCCCCACCTCCGCCTCCTCAATGCGCTCCGGATCAGCAATGATCGGCATGTTATCTCTCCCCAAATCCCCCGAAAAATATAGTTTTAATTTTTGTCCGTCCTCCTCGAGCCAAATCTCCATCTGCGCCGAACCAAGAATGTGCCCCGCCTCTCTGAATTTCACTTTCATTCCCGGCACAACCTCAAACTCCTCAGCGTAATTTTTCGCCTCAAAAAGACCAATCACACTCTCGGCATCTTGCTGCGTGTAGAGCGGAGAAATGTAATTGCGATGTTTGTGACGCTTGTTCCACTGGTGAGCGTTGTGCTCCTGAATAAACGCCGCATCATGCAAAATATAATTCGCCAAATCCACCGTCGCACCCGTCGCATAAATTTTCCCCCGAAAGCCACGCTGGAAAAACAAAGGCAAAAGACCGCAGTGATCCAAATGCGCATGCGAAAGAACCACCGCATCAAGCTCCTCCGGTTTTACGAGAGGTTGATGATTTTTTACTTCAGCGTCTTTGCGATGCCCCTGAAACATGCCCGCATCGAGAGCCACTTTCTTGCCATTGATTTCCAAAACATGGCAACTTCCGGTGACTTCCTGAGCTGCTCCACAAAATTTTATTTTCATATTTTTATATTTATGTTGATTTGACTAATTTTATTTTAACATATTTTGGCTTGTTTGTACATCGCAAGTTGGACGAATTGTCAAAAAACAAATATAATAAAAGTATCTACTTTTTTAATACGTTTTAAAATGAAAAACGGAACAAAAATATTAATCGGAATAGTCATCGCCCTAGTCCTCACCGGAGGCTGGCTGATAAGTGGCTACAATTCTTTCGTGACCCTAGACGAAAGCGTAAATGAATCTTGGGCAAATGTGGAAACCCAATACCAGCGTCGTTTTGACCTTATCCCAAATCTGGTCGCAAGTGTACAAGCCAGCGCAGATTTCGAGCAAAGCACCCTCACGGCCGTCACCGAGGCTCGCAGCGCTTGGGCAAAAGCACAAGGAAACGGTGATATTGCAGGACAAATCGAAGCTGCCAACAGTTTTGACAGTGCCCTCTCTCGCCTACTCGTGACAGTTGAAGCTTACCCGGATATCAAATCAACCGAAGGATTCCTCCAGCTCAACGACCAACTCGAAGGTACCGAAAACCGCATTCAGTTCGCACGTAGCGAGTACAACGCACAAGTAAAAACCTACAACACCTCCATTCGCACATTCCCACGCAACTTCATGGCCATGATTTTCGGATTTGAAAAACGAGCCTCATTCGAAGGTGCCGAGGGTAGCGAAGACGCCGTAAAAGTAAATTTTGATTTCAAAAACTAATCACAAAATGAAAAAATTTCTTGCCAGTTTTGTCCTTTTCTTTGGTATTAATTCTGC
>CAZJIT010000021.1:0-6599 GCA_964546155.1 uncultured Candidatus Peribacteria bacterium | reverse complement strand
CCTTGGCGGTCGATTTTCCCGTGGCAACCGGCTACATCACCGACCTCTACGGCATCATGACCGAAGCTCAAAAAGTAGATTTTGAAAATGAATTAAAGAACTACGAGCAAGAAACCGGCACCGAAATCGCCTACTTGATTATCGCCACGACTGAGGGCATGGAAATCGCAGACTACGCCGTCGCCCTCGGAAACGAATGGGGTGTCGGCAAAGAAAATGCAGACAACGGGGTCTTGGTGGTCACCGCTATCGACGACCGTGAGTTTTGGATCGCTACCGGAAGTCAAACCGAAGGCTACCTCACCGACTCCACCTCCGGCAGTATTTTCCGCAACACCGTCAAACCCTATTTCAAAGACGGAAAATATTACGAAGGTCTAGCGGCAAGTCTGAATGAAATCAAAATCGCACTCAGTGGCGAAATCATCGGCAATATCGGCAATGAACCAATCGTACAAAACGAAGATGGCTTTTTCGCAACCGTAATTTTGTTTGCACTTTTTGGCGGAATCACGTGGCTTGGTGCAGTCCTCGGACGTTCCAAGGAAGTTTGGCCGGGGGCAGCCATCGGTGGCATAGGCGGATTATTTCTTTCATTTATTTATTCTTTTGGATTCCTGGAAATAATTTTTTTCACTGGATTTTTCGCTTTCTTGGGACTCGCCTTCGATGCCATCGTCAGCGCAGAATACAAAAATGCCGGCAAATCCGGACGTGATCCAAAATGGTGGAGCGGAGGTGGCTGGGGTGGCGGAAGCAGCAGCGGAAGTAGCGGAGGCGGTTTCGGTGGATTTGGAGGTGGCGGATTTTCCGGAGGCGGAGGCGGAGGCAGTTGGTAAGCTTGCATTCACTTTTTTCTGTGCTAAAATCTACCCGCTATGAATCAACCTAAACAAATCCGTACACGTTTCGCACCAAGTCCAACTGGTTTTTTGCACTTGGGTGGGCTGCGTACTGCACTTTATAATTACCTTTTCGCCAAGAAAAATAAGGGTGTTTGTTTTTTCCGTCTCGAGGATACTGACCAGACTCGCCTCGTTCCTGAATCAATGGTGAATCTTCTTTCGGCGCTGAAATGGTGCGGAATTGAGTTTGATGAAAACCCGGAAATCGGCGGTCCATTTGCCCCGTATGTCCAATCCGAACGCCTCGATTTGTATAAAAAATATGCTCAACAACTCGTTACGGAAGGGAAAGCATATTATTGTTTTTGTACGAGTGAGAGATTGGATCAGCTCCGCACGCTCCAACAGAAAAACAAGCAACCAACCAAATATGACCGCAAGTGTACCCACCTAACCAAGGAAGAAATTCAGGCTAAGATCGATGCGGGAGAAAAATATGTGATTCGTTTCAAGGTACCGAATGACCGCATTATCAGCGTGCATGACCTCGTGCGTGGCGAGGTGAAGTTCAATACGAATGAAATTGATGATCAGGTTTTACTCAAGAGTGATGGCTTCCCGACTTATCATTTGGCACATGCGGTCGATGATCATCTCATGGAAACAACGCATGTAATCCGCGGAGAAGAATGGCTTCCGAGTACCCCGAAGCATCTTTTGCTTTTTGAGGCACTCGGCTGGGAAGCACCTCTGTATGCGCATCTTTCGCTTATGCTCAATCCTGACAAATCCAAATTATCGAAACGCCAGGGAGACGTGGCTGTGGAGGATTACCAAAAGAAAGGTTATCTCCCCGAAGCTCTGGTAAATTTCGTGGCGCTCTGTGGTTGGCACCCGGGCGCAGGTAGTGAGCAAGAAATTTTTGATATGGCGGGGTTGATCGAACATTTCAAATTGAGTGAGGTACAGAAAGCCGGCGCCGTTTGTGATTTGCAAAAATCACGCTGGTTCAATGCACAATATCTCCACAAACTTCCTCAAGCTGAATTAGCGAAATTGGTACGCGAACATCTCCCGACCAAATGGGAAACCGGTGATGACGAGGCTCTCCTCGCGAAGGTTAAGACTGTCCAGGAGCGCATTGAGCTGATCGCCGATGCACCTGAGGCTTTGAAATTTTATTTTGAATGGACACTCCCCTCTTCGGATATTTTGGTTCACAAAAAATTCTGTCCGGAAGTTCCTGAGGTAAAAGAAATTTTGGAAAAGCTAAAAACATTTTTGGAGACTTTGGACGATTGGTCGGAGAAAAATCTCGAGGAGCATTTGCTTGCGTGGATTCATGATAACGAGATGAAAAATGGTCAGGTGCTTTGGCCATATCGCGTGGCGATTACGGGTCAACAAAATTCTCCGGGGCCGTTTGAGGTGAGTCATGCCCTGGGTAAGGAAGAATCGCTCAAGCGCCTGAATCAGGTTCTCGAGAGTTTATAAAGCTCAGCTTTGCCTCGCTCCGATATTTTTTATTTAGCCTTCGGCAGAGCGGAGTCGGATTATTTCTTCAACTTCCAGGCCTTTTTTGGTTTGACGGTGGAAGTCGGCAAACCAAGCTCGCGTGACAACTTGCCCCACTCCTCAAGACTGAGGGTTTCAGGACGTCGATCGGGGTCAATTCCGGATTTTTCGAGTTTCTCGAGAGCATCGGGATAAAGCGAGCTAAGCGATTTTTTTATTTTTTTACGTTTCTGAATAAAAGCAACCTTCATCACTTTTTCCGCCACTAGCCAATCCTCCGCAGAAATAATCGGTTCCTCGCGCGCAACTAATTTTATCACTGCGGAATCAACTTTTGGTGGTGGGAAAAAACTCGTCGGAGGCACATCAATTAACTTCTCAACTTCACAAAAATTCCGTACCAAAAGCCCGATACGATTTCCTTTTTCTTCACAAATTTTGTCTGCCACTTCTTTTTGAATTAACAAAACCGAGAGCTGCGGGCGCCTCTCGCTAAACAAATATTTACGCAAAATCGGAGAAGTAATCTGGTAAGGCAGATTCGCAATCCACTTCCAATCCCCGCTCGGCAATTCGTAATCCAGCGCATCAGCATTGAGAATCTGCACCTGACTCTCCGGCCCCAACGCCGAACGCAAAACCGGAAGCACACGAGAATCCAACTCAATCGTGGTGACTTGATCCGATAATTCTCCCAGCTCAACCGTGAGCACACCCGCCCCCGGACCCACCTCAACAATCTGATCATTCGGCGCAATTTCGCCCGCTTCCACAATCGCTCGCAAAACTTTTGGATCGACAAGATAATGTTGCCCGAGATTTTTATCCAGACGCATGCCGTGCATTTTGAGCAAAACCGCTAAATCTTTTTTGTTCGTTAAATCCATAGTTTGATAAGTTTGGTGCGGGCGGTTTGCCCGCTGATAATCTGGCAATTTAGTTTGTATTCCTTGCGAAAAAATCGCGCCACTTCATCATTGGCTTTGCCTTTTTCCGGCACAGCTTTCACGCGCATTTTGAGCGTTCCGTCAGACATTTCTTCTATAATTTCTGTTTGTGGTGATTTGGGCACAACGCGAATTTGCACAAAAGTCTCACCTTTTTCTCGAATTTGCTCCAAGATTTTTTCCATTATTTCAGATTTTTTTTACGCCATTTTTCAATCTCGGCATGATGCCCACTGAGCAAAACTTCCGGCACTTTCCAGCCCTTAAAATCAGCAGGTTTGGTGTAGTGAGGATATTCTTTTTTGCGATCGAATTTCTCAGAATAACTCTCCTCCTCGTGTGAAACATTTTTGCCCAAAACGCCGTCCTGAAGCCGTGCAATCGCATCGATCATAATACACGCCGGCAACTCCCCGCCCGTGAGCACATACTCCCCAATGCTAAATTCCTCATCGACACAATGCTCATTAAAACGCTCGTCCACACCCTCATAGTGCCCGCAGACAAACAGCAGATTTTTCATCTGACTCAGTCGCTCAGCATCGGCTTGGGTAAATTTCTTGCCCTTAGCACTAGTCAAAATCGTATGAAATTTCTTACGCCCCTTGATCTCTTTCCACGCCTTATAGAGTGGCTCAATCATGAGCAACATGCCCGCTCCCCCGCCATAAGGCTTGTCATCGACTTGACGATAATTGCCCAAAGACCAGTCGCGCAGATTGTGCTTCTGTACGGAAATAATACCGTCTCTCTGCGCTCGACCCATGATCGAAGTGTCTAGCACCGAGAATGCCTCGGGAAACAAAGTCAGAATATGAAAATTGATTTTCGGATTTTTCATGCGATAATATTAGCATAGTTTGCAATTTTTTGATATAATTTCGCCTGATGAACAACCGCAGAAAAACAACCCGACGTGCGAGCAAAAGCAGTTTCCAGATGCCGAAGATGCCCGCGATCGAGATCAAAAAATCAACTCAAAATGAACTCGTGGGGGTGATTTATATCTTACTTGCTGTGGTGGCAACCATGTCTTTGCTCGGTTTGGCAGGGCCTTTGGGTTATCTCATTGTCGGGGCGCTGACTTACTTTTTCGGGATTGCAGTTTGGCTTTTCCCGATTATTTTCTTCGCGATGGGGATTATTTTGGTTATGTTTCACAGACGCTACGGCATGTCCTCCGCCAAAATTCTCGGGCTCATCATCATCACCTGTTCGATTCTCGGTTTTATTCACATCACCGGCGGGACTTACGGCGCAAACAATACTTACCACCTCGCGAGCTACGAGGATTCTTCTGAGCTGGGTGGTCTAATCGGCTTCGTGACAGCCACCAGCCTTTATTTCCCTCTCCAAGAAACCGCCACCCAAGTCGTTCTCATTTTTGGCTTTTTGCTCGGATTTATTTTGGTTTTCGATATTTCACTTTACAATTTATTCCGACTATTTAAAGATGGCACACCAAAAATCATCACCAAAGATGACGACGTAGAAGTGCGTGGACAAACCAGCAAACTCAAAGTCGTCGCTCCAAATGCCAAGAAAGAAAAGCTCGAGGAGGAAAAATCGCAACCGGAACCAAAAAAGAAGAAGGGTGATCTTGTACGTGTTCTCACAAATGAGCCGAAAAAACCAAAATTGGACATTACTCTAAATAGTAAAAAATATACTGATTGGGAATTTCCAAGTTTGGAATTGTTGGATAATTCGACCAGTTCGATTGTCCGTGATGACAAATTTTTGCAAGAAAAAGCTGAGCAGATTAAACACAAGCTCGAGCAATTTGGCATTGATGTGACGATGCAAGATGTCCACCTCGGACCGACGGTTATGCAATACACTCTTCGTCCATCTGAGGGTGTGAAGCTTTCTAAGATTACCACCCTGAAGAACGATTTGGCGCTTGCTCTTGCGGCGGAAAGTATCCGTATCGAGGCGCCGATCCCGGGGAAAGCACTCGTGGGTATTGAGGTGCCGAATAAAAAACGAGCAACTGTTCGTCTGCATGAGTTACTCGTGAGTGACGAATTTCGTAAGCGAGATAGCCAACTCAAAATTCCGATTGGACGCGCGGCTGACGGCACTCCGATCATTGGCGAATTGGACAAGATGCCTCACTTGCTCGTGGCCGGTCAGACCGGTTCGGGTAAATCCGTGGGCATCAACACGATTTTGATTTCACTTCTTTACCAAAATTCTCCGGCAGATTTGCGCCTGATTTTGGTTGATCCGAAACGTGTCGAGCTAACTCCTTATAATGCAATTCCACATCTTCTGACACCGGTGATTGTCGAACCGGAAAAAACGATTGCGGCTCTACGTTGGGCTGTGAGCGAAATGACTCGTCGTTACAAACTCTGTGCCGATAATCACGCCCGCAATATCAAAGAATATAATTCCGCTAATCCTGAGGAAAAATTACCTTACATTGTGATTGTGGTAGATGAGTTGGCGGACTTGATGATGGTGGCTGGGAAAGAAGTTGAAGCGTTGATTTGTCGTATCGCACAGATGGCGCGTGCGGTGGGAATCCATCTCATCGTGGCAACACAGCGTCCATCAGTTGATGTTATCACCGGTTTGATTAAGGCGAATATTCCGACACGTATTGCCTTCACGGTAGCGAGTGGTGTGGACAGTCGCACGATTATTGATATGATCGGTGCGGAGGATTTGCTCGGTATGGGTGATATGCTCTACCTCACGAACGAAATTGGTAAACCGGTACGTGTGCAGGGTGTTTATATCGATACCGAGGAGGTCAAGCGTGTGACAAATAAGGTTAAACTCACTCGTGAGCCGGAATACATTACCGAGGAGATTGTCGAGCAACCGCATGATGATGTTCAGGTTCCGGGGTATCAGCCAGTCGAGGCAACAGGTAATGAAACTGATGACGAATTGGTAGAGAAGGCTGTGCAAGTTGTGCGTGAGACTCGCAAGGCTTCGGCTTCCCTACTCCAACGCAGACTTTCTCTGGGTTATGCCCGTGCCGCTCGTATCCTCGATATGATGGAAGAAAGAGGCTATGTCGGCCCAGCCAATGGTGCAAAACCTCGTGAAATTTTCTTATCTGATGACAATGGATCTGCAGAATAAAGTTGTGGTTATCACCGGAGCGAGCCGTGGACTAGGCAAGGAAATGGCGAAATTTTTACTTGCGCAAAATGCTCGGGTGATTATTTCCGGACTTGCCGGGGAGGAATTGGACGAAGCTGCCCAAGAACTGAATTGCGATAAATTTTCGTGTGATGTGACAAATGAGGAGCAGGTTCAGGCGCTTGCAAATTAT
>CAZJIT010000020.1:7622-8967 GCA_964546155.1 uncultured Candidatus Peribacteria bacterium | reverse complement strand
CGCATACTCACTTTGCTTCGCAAAAACGCCGTAAGTTTTGTCTAGATTTTGCTCATCGATAAGATTTTTCACTGCCGTTGGACGATTTGTCTGCCGGTTGTATTCTCGCAGATTATCCTCCTCAGTCAAGTACGCCAAAAACTTCCACGCCTCCTCAGATTTTTCACTGTTTTTACTCACGGCGTATGGGAAATAATTCGCCAAACTGATTTGCATATTTTCATCAGCTTGAGGTATTTTGGTGATTTTTACCTCTCCGAAATTAATCCCCGTGCCCCCACGTTTGTTCACCTCTTTGATCTGATTGCGAATATCCTCGTAAAGATAAGAATACCCAAAAATCATCGCCACTTTTCCTCGTGCAAATGCGTCCACCTCCTTGGCATTGTTGTTCATGGTTATGCTTTCATTCCAGCAATAATTTTCATAATTCACATCTCCAAACGATACAAAAAACTGCCAAATATTTTGTGCCGGATTTTCACCTTTACTATTTTTCTGACTTGCAAACACGGCATTTTCCCCACTTTCATCGTGTAGATTTACGCCACCTTGTAGCATTTGGAGGAGTAGCACGTCCAGCCCCCGAGAAATATTATCCAACCTACCCAAAGATATTCCCGCCACTGCAAATCTCTCCACGCTATTGTCCTCTCGGGTTATTTTTACGCTGTCTTCCTTCACCTCGTCCCACGTCGAGCTGGGTTCGGTGCGAGAGGGGACACCTTTTTTATAGAGTTCATCATTGTAGTACATCGCCAATGAATCCACATACAAAGGCATGCCATAAATTTTCTCATCTTTAATCAAATCATCGCTCACTACCTTCACAAATTTCCTCTCATAAATATCTCGACTCATGATTTTTTCAGGCATCGCACTGATTTTGCCCTTGTGTTTATCCACCCACGTATTCTTGATCATAAAAATATCCGGACCCTTGCCCTCCGCTATCTCGTTAAGTAATAATTTTTCATAATCCTCGACCGTATTGCTCACCTTATAATATTTCACTTTTACGCCCGTCAGGCTTTCGTACTGTTCGATCATTCCTTGGTAGATTTCTCGTTCATCAAACATTCCCCACATCACCAAAGTTTTATCCTCGCTGACTTCAGTTTTTGGAGTTTTTATTCCACCACCGAACACCACTGGCAAAATACCCACAATCACCATCAGCATCACTCCCGCCACCAGCGTCCAATGTGAAATTATTTTGTCTTTCATAAAACTTAAAAATAGTCTAAAAAAATAATACCTTGTAGTTGTATAAAAGTAAAAGTTTGTTAATATAAATGTAATAAAAAATAAACCTAACCATGAAAAAATTTCTCACACTTTCATT
>CAZJIT010000020.1:0-7612 GCA_964546155.1 uncultured Candidatus Peribacteria bacterium | reverse complement strand
GTCATATTTAGTGGTTGCAGCTGGTTTGAAGGAGAGTCTTCCGATCCGAGCTCTAATCACGCCAATTATCCTTATTACACAGAAGTTCAAGGTTACGTTGCGACCGAGAGCTGGAAGCCGGGCGTGCTTTATACTCACAGTTTGAGCGACATTACGGGCGATCTCATCATCGGCATGAAATCCACCGAAGTAAATCTTGGTAAATACGACGGCGCAGAAATCATTGCCAAGGGGCAGGTTAGTCTTGCCTCTGATAATTCCACCGAGGTGCTTGTTGTGGAGTCTGTCGATCAGATTCAAGCTGAAAACAAATTCCGCACTTTTAGTACCGGCTCGCTCAGTTTCTCATTCCAGTATCCCGAGTCACTCACAGTTCGCAAGCTTGTTTCAGGTGTGAAGCTCAACAACGCAGATAACGACACGGTTTTTTACTTCACAGAAGAAAAGAAAACTTCAGATGACTTGCAAGCAATTTTAGACGGCGTTGTTCTTTCCGGCAAAAAAATCCTCGAAACAAATTTGGCTATCGAGGGAGTTTCGGCTGTGCGCAGGGTCGAGGAGGTGAATGGTGTTCGCTTCACCACTGTTTTTATGCTCGGTCGTGATAACCTTTACACTCTCAAATTTCTCAACCCAAATTCCGCAATGGAGGATTCATGGACAGAGTCGTTTGACGAGATTATCGCTTCATTTTCAGCTCAGGATCTCGGTCCTCTGCCGGGAGTAGGTGAGGTTTGCGGTGGTACAATGCAGATTGCCTGTCCAGCCAATCTTCTTTGTTTGCTCGATGGCGATTACACGAATGCGCAGGGTGTTTGTATCACTTCCGAAACCTATGATCAGGATTCAGTGCTCCTTCGTCAGGGGTGCAACAACACCCAAGGCTTTGTAAAGGAGCTCAAAGCGGAATGTGATTACACCACTTGTGTCATTCTTCCGACTTGCGAATGTTCAGGATCACGTGTTTGGGATCAAATCGAGGGTTGTATTGACGCTTCTTCGGTCGAGAGTGCCACTGAGGGTGAGCCGACTGCCGTTGAGGATCTCACTTTTAATGACAACAAAAATCCAGAAGAAAACAATAGTGACTCAGACGAAATCACTCCTTCTTCACAGATTTCCGGAGAAACTCGCACCATGGAGTCCCAGCCTTGGAAATTTCAACTTCAATATCCAAAAAACTGGTACTTTATGTCCATGGGTGGTGGTAAATACGCTTTTGCTCCAGACGCAGACCCTGAGCTTAACCCAGCCATTACGGTTGCGGTTGTGGATTCATGTTCATCTTCTACGGGCGTGATTTGCGCCGAGGTAGGTGCAAAAACTTTCTCACTTACTTACAGCTCAGGTTATTCCGCCGAGGCTGCTGCGATGTCTGCCAGCATCTCCCTCACAGACTAAATATAAATTTAGCGGTCGCCGATGCGATCGCTTTTTTTGTTAAGTATTTTTTGACTTGCACATATTCCCAACTGATTTTAAAATATAGACAATGAATCAGCAAAATTCTCCAAACCCCGGAATCTACAAAAAAAATTCCTCAGAATTGAAGGAGCTTATTTTGCAAACCGCTTCGATGTCCGAGGACGAAAAGCAATATTGGACCCAAATTCTCCCGATCATGAACGAAGAGCAGTTGATCGATTTGCAAAAAATCCTCACAGAAGAGAAAGATTCTCTGAAAAAAATAGATGACAAATATGCCGAAAACGAAGCCAAAATCAAGGAATTTCAAGAATCACTAGCCAGGCAGCAGCGCCTTAGTGACAAAATCAAGCAGCTTCGCAAAGAAGAATCGGAGTCAGAAGAAGCTGAAAATATAGAACAAGAAAAACTTCTTAATGAATTAAGCTAAAATGCGCAAAAAAATCATTCCAATCTCTCTTTTTATCATCAGCGTGTTTTTGGGATTTCTGACATTTGCTCAATTCAACACCGACCAATTCGCTCGCTCAGATGATGAGCTCGGCAAACTTCAAGATCAAGAAAATGCTGTAAATATTCTTATTTCCGAGCAGGCGGAGTTGAAAGACAAAATCCTTATTTTGCGTGACGAGATTGACACTCTTTCCGCCAATAAATCTTATTTTTCCGACAAGCAAAAGCTGGATTCTCTCCATGCCAAGATCGGCTTAACTGAGATGCAAGGAGCCGGCATTTCTATCGAAATTTCTCCAAGTAGCTTGGATCTCACTCCTGAAGCTGCCGTCATTTATTCTGCAGATTTGCGTGATCTCATTCAGCGTCTTTGGTCAGCTGATGCTCAGGCTATTTCGATAAACGACCAGCGCATCACTGCCCTGAGTCCGATTACTCCGATTGGTAGTTCCATTCTTGTTAATGACACACGCATTTCTTCGCCATTTAAAATAAATGTAATCCAAGGCGAAAGCGTTCTTGCTCAAGAATTAAACTTCGCACTTTATCTTCCGGAGATCGCTCGACGCATAGATACTGGCGAATATAAAATTACTCTTGCCAATTCTGAACTTATCACGATGCCAGTTTTCACAGGGCGCACACCCACAGATCACCTAACTCAGCACAATGATTAAAAAAACACTAATTCTTATTATCGGTGTAGCAGTGGGTCTTTTGGTGGTTTTTCAGTGGCGCAGTCATGAAAATATCCAAACCCTTTCTCGTGGCTCTCAGAGTGACATTGATCACGAAATTGCGATTCTGATTACCACCAATCAATCTCTTCGTGATCAGCTTGCCGATCTGCAAACTCAAAAATCAGAGCTCAACACGAGTTATCTTTCTTATCAGCGTATCGAGGAAAATATTCATGACGCTGAAATGCTAGCCGGTGAAGTTGCTGTTGTAGGAGAGGGGATTAACATTAATTTAAACTCCACCCCGACACTTGCCGAGCTTACAGATCTTTTAAATGAGTTATCTCAGCTTGGTGTAGAGGCTATTTCGATCAATGGCACTCGCCTCACAAACCAGACCGCTGGCATTTCCTCCTACAATGACACGCTTGTTTTCAATGGGAACGTGCTCGTGATTCCTCTTCAGATTGACGCACTTGGTAACGCCTTTGTTCTCAAGGCGGGCATGGAAGATGAAAAATCAACCCTTCAAAATTTCAACCAACGTACAGAAAACAAATCCCAAATCATCACCGCTGAAAAAGTCATAATCAAGGCTCTGAAATAATATCAAAAAAGCACCGGATCAATTCCAGTGCTTATTTTTTTACTTCTTTTTTGCAACCTTCTTTTTGGCAGTTGATTTGTTTTCTTTTTCGATCACTATTTCATTTTTTGCATTTACTCCAAAATTTATCAAATCTCCGTCCTTGATTTTTTCTTCCAGCAATCCTTCCGTAATCAAATCCTCGAGATTGTCCCGCACGGCTCGCCGTGCTGGTCTAGCCCCAAATTCAGGAGAGTAGCTCTTGTCCGCCAAAATATTTACAGCTTTGGAACTGAGCTTGAGCTTGATATTTCGCTTCTCCAAACGCTTTTCTAGATCCTTCACTTGTATTTTTACAATTTTTTTGATCGATTCGTGATCTAATGGACGGAAGACCACCACATGGTCCAGACGATTCAAAAATTCCGGACGGAATTCATCATTGAGATCATTCAAAACCATTTCTTTCATCGTATCGTATTCCTTCTCAGCCGCAGTTTTTTCCTCCTCATCGATATCAAACCCAATTTTACTTGCTTTCTCAGTCAGTTTATTCGCTCCGATATTCGAGGTTAGTACGATGATCGCATTCGTAAAATCAATCTTGCGCCCCTGTGCATCGGTCAGATAGCCGTCCTCAAAAACCTGCAAAAGCATATTTTGGAAATCAGGGTGTGCCTTCTCGATTTCATCAAATAATACAATCGAATACGGACGACGATGCACTGCCTCAGTGAGCTGTCCGCCCTCCTCATACCCGACATATCCCGCAGTCGCACCGACTAATCTCGAAGTCGTATGCTTCTCCATAAACTCGCTACAATCAATCTTAATCAAAGCATCGGGATCATCATAAACCTCCTCTGCAAGCACACGAACCATTTCGGTCTTACCCACACCCGTCGGTCCGAGGAACATAAAACTCGCAATCGGGCGTTTCTCCGAGCTGATTCCCACGCGTCCACGACGAATTGCCTTGGTGACGTGCTCCACCGCTTCTTCCTGCCCAACCACTCTTTTCTTAAGTTCATCATTGAGCTTTTTGAGTTTATTTTGTTCGCTTGTCGAGAGCCTAGTTACAGGAATTCCAGTAATTTTCGCCACAACATTATTTATGTCCTCGACCGTAACTTTTGGTTTCAGTGCATCAGGAATCTGCTCAGTACGAGCTTCCTGTATTTTTTCCATCAGCTTCACTTCTTCCTCTTTGTATTGATTTGCCTCAGTGTAATTTTGGCTCATCACAGCCTTTTCTTTATTCTTCACCGTAGCATTATATTTCTTCTGGAGTTGTTTTAGTTTACCATCATTGCTCTTACTTTGAATAGCCTTCAAGCTACTCGCCTCATCGATCAGATCAATCGCCTTATCCGGTAAACGACGATCTGGCACATATCTACGCGACATCTTCACAGAAGCAACTAGAGCTTCATTTTCAATAAACAATCGATGATGTTTCTCGAGTTCGTCCTTCAGCCCCTTCAGAATTTTAATACTATCCTCCTCACTCGGTTCATCGACCATTACCTGCTGAAATCTACGCTCAAGAGCCTTTTCCTTCTCCACCTTCTTGCGATACTCATCGAGAGTTGTCGCTCCGATGACCTGAATCTTACCACGACTCAGCGCCGGCTTGAGGATATTCGCTGCGTCCATACTTCCTTCAGCACTACCCGCGCCGATAATCGTGTGCAATTCATCTACAAAAATAATCACCTCGTTCTCCACTTTCATCGCCTCATCAATAATTTTTTTCATGCGCTCCTCAAATTCACCACGAAATTTCGTCCCCGCCACTACACTCGCCATATCCAGCGAGAGAATGCGTTTTTCTGCCATCATGGTCGGTACTTTACCCTCGGCAATTCGCATCGCCAAGCCCTCGACCACCGCAGTTTTACCCACACCCGGATCACCGATAAGTAAGGGGTTGTTTTTACTTTTTCTGTTTAGAATTGAAATCATGCGCTCGATCTCATCATCACGTCCGATTACCGGATCAAGTTTCCCCTCCTTAGCCTCAGCCGTCAGATCAATCGTAAAATAATCCAACGCCGGAGTTTTGCTTTTTGGATTTGTATTTTGAACTGCTTGTTCGGGCGACATTTGCTCCTGCTTGTGTTGATATGCATCACTGAAATCCATATTTTCGCCGCTCATCACACCCTGCAGTCCCTGCAAGAAAAACTCAATCGGATTGCGTTGTTTTTGGTTTGGACCTTTTTTATTTATCTGCCCGAAAACACTCTCCAAATGTTTGAGAATTTCAAATCTATTAATTTTCATATTCTCAAGAATCACCACAGAGGCAGTATCCTTTTGCATCATAAGACCGTAAAGTATATGCTCCGTTCCCACAAATTTATGATTAAAACGCATGCTCGCACCAACCGCATCTTCTAGCGCTTTTTGAGCATACTTAGAAAGACTTCTGCGATTAGTGGTGGCTGCATTATTTGGTTTTACACGAGTTGCCGTGTCCAAAACCATGCGCACGTTCGTCGTAGATACACCGAAGCTTGCCAACACCTTTGCCCCAAGTGATTTCCCCTGACTCAAAACCCCCAGCAACAAATGCTCCGTTCCGACATAATTCGCCTGAGTGTTTTTTGCTTCCTGCTCCGCAAACATCAGCACTGCCTTTGCCTCTTGTGTAAATTTATTGAAATTTTGGCTAAAATCCATACAAAAATTAAAATTAAGTTCCCAAACATTTTAGCGTATTTCCTCCAAAAAAACAATTTTTAAAAAAAAGATTGGCAAAAGTAAAAAAATAACTTATAATCCTCACTCCTGATTCGTCGATATTGATTTTAAGGCGAAAAAATGTTAAAATAAAACAATAATATTTACGCACAAAATGAACTATAAAAAATTATCTTGCCTTCTGCTTTGCGGATTTCTGTTTACGGCTTGCGGAGAAGAGGAAGTTGTACCTGAAGAATCCACACCCGTGGAGGCTTTTGAAGTAATTAAAGAATCTTACGTCCAAGAATACCGCACCAATGGTGAAATCAAAGCCATTTCTAGCGCTCCGGTTGCCACTCGCAATGGTGGTGTTGTAGCCGAAATCAAGGCGCAGGAAGGCGCTTGGGTCGAAGCGGGTGATGAGATTTTCCGTTACACCACCGCCGGCTCCGAAAACGAAGCTCAGATTGCGCTTCAGACCGCCAAGGATGCTCTTGCCAGTACTCTTTCCTCTGCGAATTCAGCAAAATTATCTGCCAGTCAGTCTGTACAAATCGCACTTCAAGCTCTCAATTCTGCCAAAGAAGAAGGTGGTCTTGCTGTGCGCCATGCCGAGGAAAACCTAACTCTCGTTTCTCAAGTTTATGAAGACACAAAACGCATTTCTGATCAGGGCATTGCTCTTGCCGAGCAAGGTCTAGAACTTGCCAAAATCGGTTATCAGACTGCCGAAAACAACCTCAAAAACATAACTGCTAGCACCTCGCTTTCGATAGAGCAGAGCATGGACAATGCGCGTAGCGTAGCCGCAAATATCGATAGTCATGTCCAAAATGCAATCGCACTTCTTGATGAAATTCTAGGTGTAACCAATTTGCGCAAGGATTCCAATAATGCCTACGAACAAAATCTCAAGGCTTATAGTCGTGACACGTTTATGGAAGCGCAAGAATTACTTCGCCAGCTCATTGCCGAAAATCAAGATTGGTACAAAGAAGAAAATGCCAATATCGAATATTTGCGCATCTACGAAGAATTCATCGCAAAAGTGGAATCGGCTCTTACCATCACCGATCTTGTTCTTGCCAATGCAACTACCGGAAATACTTTTACAGACACATTCCGTAGTTCTATGCGCAACAGTGTTGCAGTTTCGAAGCAAAATATCAGCACCGCTCGTCAGGCTGTAAAAGGTGCGATTCACACTTTAGAATCGAGTGGCTTGAGTCAGGATACACAGCTCACATCAGCCCAAGACGCCAAGACAACTGCTGAACAATCTCTTCGCAATGCTGAAATTACTTTGGAACAGACTCGTATTTCTGCTCAGCAGTCTATCGCTGGGGCGGAAATCAATCTAACCAATGCCAAAAACGCCCTCGAAAGTGCCAAGACTTCCACGAGCAACGGCATCGAACAAGCGCAGTTATCCTACGACAATGCCAAAATTGCTCAATCTCTCACAAACTCTCAGCAAGATGCTAATATTCTTGCAGCGCAAAATAATCTCAAAAACATTCAAAATCGTTATCTTGATCAGCTCGAGCGTGCTCCGGTGAGTGGCTGGCTGACCGCTTTTGATCTCAAAGTAGGTGAGCACATCGGTGCTAATCAGGTTTTTGCGACCATTGTTCAGACCAAATCCGCTAAAGTTGAGTTTTACATTCCTACTTCTTTAGCTTCCAAAATTAAACTAGGTGATCACGGTAGTGTCACATGTGCCAACGGAAAATCAGGAGTGGAGGTGGATTTCATCGGCGTAACTACGACCACAGCTCAC
>CAZJIT010000019.1:0-9320 GCA_964546155.1 uncultured Candidatus Peribacteria bacterium | reverse complement strand
TATATGTAATTTTCATAAAAACACAAACGAAATTCATTGAAAATTACATATAATAAAAGTATGTTACGTACACCCCTTGCCAAAATCATCGCAAATATTATCGCTCTTTACGCAGCGGTGGTTGTTTTGCCCGGGTTTGGAGTGAGCGGAGGAATTTATACGATTCTTCTTGCGAGTGTGGTTTTGATGTTGGTGAACGTGTTTATTCGTCCGATTACGAAGCTTTTGTCTTTTCCTTTCGTTTTGCTTTCGATGGGGATTTTTATGGTGGTGATCAACGCTGGCATGCTTTGGCTTACTGAAAAAACGATTGCTTATTTGATTATTCAGCCACAACTTAGTTTTATGGAGGGTATGGCGATGCATTTTGCGGATTGGACGGATTATTTATTGGCGAGTGTGATCGTGGGTGTTGTGGATTATTTCACACACTGGTTGCTCAAGATCAAATAGTCATTGCTTTTTGGCGTGAAATTTGGTAAAATAAACTGATAAATTTAAAAAAATAAACATGGAAAACGAAAATAAAACACCAGCTTCGGAATCCAAAAAAACAGAACCAAAGAAACCTTTGGGTGATTCTATGAAGGATTTTTTTGCGAAGCTGATGCCAAAAAAAGAGGAAAAGGTGGGCGAAGAAAAAAAGGACGGAAATGCTCTCACGGAGATCATGGAGCAGTCCAAAAAGAAGCAGAGTTTGGTGAGCAATATTATTAAAAATGTGAAGCCGAAACCAGAGGAAACTCAAACTGAGGTGAATAAAGTCATGCTCCGCAGCAATGAAACTCAGTTGTTTTGGGGACGTGTGACTTCGGCGGGGGTTTTGGTATTTTTGCTCGTGAGTCTAGCTGTAAATTGGGTTTGGTTGAATCCGGCTAATCCTGTTTTGGGAATGGTTGGCAAGGAGAATATCGTGCAAGCGGAAAAAAGGACTGACAAGCAATTGGAAAAAGTTACAAAGAATTATAATGATCTCAATGAGGAAAATAAGGCGCTGATTTCTCAGGATTCTAGTGGTGAGGCTGTGGTAAGCAAGGAAATTATGGCTAATAGAATTACTTGGACTGAGGTGATTGATCAGATTGATGAAGTGGTGCACAAGGTTTCTCCTTACAATCCTGTAACTAAAAAGATTGATATTTCGCAGTATTCGCTCGATGCAAACAGCGGAAAGCTGGTGATTAGTGGTTTGATCCAAAATGAATCTGAGGACAAAATCTACAATCTCACTGCAAATGTGGTGGACGCTTTGGAGGAGTCGCCTTATTTCGAGGACGTGGATTACAGGCAGTACACTATCGCTGAGGAGGAGTTGGGTAGTTTTACTTCCCCACTGCGTGTGACTTTTTATATTCAAGATGAGGAGTCCAGTGAGTCGGACAGTATGAATTATGCTTCTACTGATTATTCAAAGCGTCGTTATCGTCACGACGGTTTTCAGTTCAGCACTGAGATAGATGATGAGGTAAATAATGACGAAGAATAATTAAATAAATAAAATATCATGGAAAATAAAAAGCCAAACAAAATTACTACGGAGTTTATGGAGCAGCTGTCTCCTTATCTCCAAAATGCGACGATGTTTTATGGGGCTGCGTTGGCGGTAGGTTTGATGACTTTGGTTTTCATTACTTGGCCGGCGATCTCTCAGCACATGGATCTCTCTGACCAAATCGCACAAAATGAAAAGCAAATCGAAAAGATAAAGGAGGATTATGAAACTCTGAATGAAGAGTATGAGGATCGCCTCGCTCGTGTGAAAAAAAGTAATACGGAGGTGAAAACTGTGTTTGAGAATGAGGTGCTCCCGACTGATGAAAATCTCACTGAGTTGGTGCGTTATCTCGAACGTAAAATCGCTGAACTGAATATTTCTGAGAAGGAATACATTACACTTTCCGGAATTAATTTTGGAAAGGCGGTGAGTGACGGTGATGTGAATTATGTGACAGCTAAGCTGACTGTGAATTCCAATCCTGATAATTTTTATAGGTTTTTGCAGATTCTCGAGAGCTCGGGTATGAAAGTGGGTGTGACAGATGTGAAGGAATTTGGAGCGGCGCATCGTGCCGGTCTTCGAGATGGCGATGTGATCAAGACGATTTATTCTCAGAGTGGTGAGCCTTCTCCGGCGATTATCCCTTCGGTTATTGCGGAAAATCTGCTCAGCCTCAAAGCGGAAGAGAGTGTAAAAATGGATATTGTGAGGTACAGTGATGTGATGAAAAAGTGGCAAGCCAGCACGGTGACTTACACTGTGGAAAAGGAAGATGAGGGTATCGGGGCAACGCTCGGACTTGACGAAAATTACGGTCGCCTAATCGGAATCAACAAAATCGCAGCGAAGATTTCGGAAGATGAAAAAAATATTAATGCTCAAAAAAATATTGATTTCTCTGTGGAATTTAATGCGTATTACGCAGATTAATTGATCGCAAATAAAAACAAAAATAAAAATATGACAGACGAAAATAAAATTACCGAGATGGAGCCTATCGTGGTGGGAGCTGATGCCGCAGAAGAAAATTCTGTGGTGGAGTCTGCTGCGGTGGAGGAAATTCAAAATCCGGAACCCGCTCAGGAAGTGGGCGTGGTTGCTGAACCTGAAAACTCCCCTGCTCCGGAAAATATTCAGCCACAACAAACAGTGGAAACAAATTCGTCTGCGAGTAGCACTCAGCGTACCGAGGAGCTGGAAAATGCTGTGGCGAGTAATAACATTCCGCAGCTTGTGCAGGTGCTTTTGACTTTTGCGATTGAGCAGGGTGCGTCTGATATTCACATTGAACCGATGCAAAATACTATCCGTGTCCGTTATCGTATTGATGGTGTGTTGCATCGTATCATTGAGTATCCGAAAAATCTAAATGCAGGTGTAGTCGCTCGTATTAAGATTGTAAGTAATCTGAAAATCGATGAGCAACGTCTGCCGCAAGATGGACGCACACAGCTGACGACTGATGAAGGTCGTGAGATGGACGTGCGTGTTTCGACTTTGCCGACGGTGAATGGTGAGAAGGTGTGTATGCGTCTTCAGGATAAATCTCGTGATATTCCGGATTTTGATGAACTCGGTATCACGGGGCGCAATCGTGAAGTTATCAGCAAGGCGATCAATAGCCCGAATGGAATTTTCCTCGTGACTGGTCCGACGGGTAGTGGTAAGACCACGACTCTCTACTCTGCGCTCAGTATCCTCAATAAAATCAGTGATAATATCATGACTTGTGAGGATCCGGTCGAGTATCAGATGGACGGGTTGAATCAGTCGCAGATGCGTCCGGAGATTAATTTTGATTTTGCGAGTGGTCTGCGTACCGCTCTGCGTCAGGATCCGGACATTATCATGGTGGGTGAGATTCGTGATTTGGAAACTGTGGAAATTGCGATCAGGGCGGCACTGACCGGTCACTTGGTGTTGAGTACTGTGCATACAAATTCTGCTTCTGAAACTATCACTCGTCTGATCGACATGGGCGCTAAGCCGTTCTTGATTTCGAGTGCGGTGAGAGCGATCTTGGCTCAACGTCTTGTGCGCAAGATCTGCCCACACTGTCGTGAGGAAATCCAAGCTGATTCTAAACTTCTCGAAAATGTGAGAAATGATATTCAGCACTACAAACCCGCAAATGAAAAAGAGGTGAGCAGTATTTCTGATATGAAATTTTATCGGGGAAAGGGCTGTGATGCCTGTAATGGAACGGGTTACAAGGGGCGTGTGGGAATTTATGAGGCACTGGAAATCACTCCTGAGATTCAGCGTCTAATCGTGAAGGAGCGTCCAAGCAATGAAATCGAAGAGGTTGCGATTCAGGAAGGTCTGGTGAAGCTCCGCACGGACGGGATTCTCAAGGCGCTCGAGGGAATCACAACTCTGGAGGAGGTTTATGAAATTGTAGGTAAATAAAATTTAGGTTAGAATAAAAGCGAAATAAAATAAAAATATGATTGAATTTAAAAAGGCAGTCCCAACTCCCGAAGAAGAAAAGCAGGTAGAAAAACCTGTTGTTCAGGAGAATGTGCAGGTACAAAAATCCGAAGTGGAAAATATCACTGCGGAAAAAGCTGAGGATAAAAATTTGGAGATTCACATCGGGCAGGAGGAAAGCGCAAAAAAAGAATCCAAAAATAATGATGAAGATTTGAGTTTTACGGAGAAGATTAATGCTTCTTTGATAAAATTGACTCCGATCAAAACTAAGGAACTTGCGACTTTTTTCCGTCTGATGGCGACGATGCAAAATGCCGGAATCACCCTGCTCAAGTCGCTCCAGATTATGAAAAATCAAACCACAAACAAAAGATTTGCGGATATTTTGGAGGAGTGTGCGGACGAGATTAGTGAGGGTAAGAATTTTTCGGATTGTTTGAAGAAATATCCGAATGTGTTTAATGAGGCTACGACGGGTATGATTGCTTCGGGTGAGAGCTCTGGACGTCTTAATCAGGTTTTGATAAATGTGGCAGATGAGATGGAGAAAAGCCAAAAACTAAGTGGCAAAATCAAGGGAGCGATGATTTATCCGGCGTCTGTGACGATTTTGATGTTTGCTGTGGGTGTGATCGTGATGACGATGGTCGTACCGAAATTCAAGGCGATGTTTGCTCAACTGGGTGGTGAATTGCCGGCTGCGACGAAGATTTTGATGGGTATCAGTGATTTCTTCAGCAATAATTATATAGCGATTATTTTGGCTCCGTTTGTGATTTGGTTTGCTGTTCATCAGTTCCGCAAAACTGAGTACGGTCGCTACAAGTGGGATCACATGATGTTGCGTTTACCGGTTTTTGGTATGCTCAATCGCAAGGTTGCTCTGAGTAGATTTACGAGTTCTTTGGCGGCTTTGAGTGAGGCTGGTATCGACATCAGCAAGGCTCTCCAAATCAATGCGGACTCGATTGGGAATGCGGTTTATCAGAAAAGAATTATGGAGATTCGGGAAGATGTGGAGCAGGGTGTGTTGATCGCAGAAAATATCAAAAATGATACTTTTCTGTTTCCGGATATGGTGGTGAGTATGATCGATGTGGGTGAACAGACGGCGACAATTTCAAAGGTGGCTCGCAAGATTTCGGAGTTTTATGATGCGGAGGTGGACGAAACTGTGAAGGGTCTGACCACTGCCATGGAACCGATTATCATCGTGGTGCTTGGTTGTTTCGTGGGGCTTTTCGTGGCAGCGATCATGCAGCCGATTTTCATGATTTCGGATTTGATCCAAAACGCCTAAATAAAAACTTGATTTTAGTCTGATTTGCAGGTTAAATGGTTTTTGTAATGAGCCGCAGTGGTGGAATTGGTAGACACGTTCGACTCAAAATCGGATGACTTCGGTCGTGAGGGTTCGAGTCCCTCCTGCGGCACCATCGCTCAGAATCAATATGCAAAAATCTACTCCCATTGTCGCACTGTTTGAGAATATTCGCAGCCTGCACAATGTGGGGAGTTTTTTTCGGAATGCTGATGGCGCTGGAATTGAAAAAATTTATTTGACGGGGTACACGGGGGCGCCTCCTCGCATTCAGATCGAGAAGGTGTCGCTCGGTGCTGAGAAAAATATTGCGTGGGAGCACAATCCTGATCCGATCGCTCAGGTGCGTGAACTCAAAAATACCGGCTGGAAAATCGTCGGGATAGAGCTGACTCCGGAGAGCAAAAATATTTGGGAATACGAGTGGAAGGACACCCCGACCTGCTTGGTTTTTGGGAATGAGGTGGAGGGCATCTCGGCGGAAATGCTGGCGGAATGCGATGAAATCGTGGCGCTACCGATGCTCGGACAAAAAGAATCCCTCAATGTTTCGGTCTGCACGGGGATTGTTTTTTATGAGGTGGCGAGGAATAAACTCCAACCTAAAACTGACTAAAATCCATGATGAATTTCTCAGCGTCTTTTTTCTTGGGCTTGGATTTTTTGTTTTCTAGAGAAAGGCGAATGAGCTTGTCTAAGAGATTTGGAAATTTGTAACCAGCGACTTTGGCGGTCTTTGGAAGGAGAGAGGTGGCAGTCATTCCCGGAATTGTGTTTGTTTCGATAGCGTAGATTTTTTTGGTCTTGGAATCGTAAAGAATGTCTGTGCGAGCAGCCCCACGACAACCGAGTGCTTTGTGTACACGAATAGCGAGATTTTGCATGCGAGCGGCAAGTGTGTTGTTGATTTGCGCTGGGCAAATTTCATCTACGGCATTGGCGTCGTATTTTGTTTCGTAGTCGAACCACTCCGTCTTGGGAACGATCTCGATCACCGGAAAGGCCTCGATGTTTTTGTCTTTGTTACCGATGGTAGCGACTGTGAATTCTCGCCCTTTGATCATTTTTTCGACGATAATGTGGCTGTCGTATTTGCGAGCTTCACGAATCGCACGGGTCAGCTCGAGGCGGTTTTTCGGAAGAAAAACTCCCAAGCTACTTCCCTCTCGAGCGGCTTTGACCACACAGGGCAGTTTTATTTTTTTGATGATTTTGTCGATCTCGAAACCAACTTTGCGGTCAAGTAAAATGTCGTCCGGAGTGGAGATTTTATTTTGGCGATAAATTTCTTTGGTGGCGATTTTGTCGATGGCGTTGGCGCTCGCACGAATCCCAGATCCGGTGTAAGGAATGTCGAGGAGTTCGAGAAAACCCTGAATCGTGCCGTCCTCCCCTCCCTTGCCGTGAAGTGCGATAAAAGCCACGTCGATCTTGTCGTGATAGCGCAGGAGCTTCGGGAGATCGTGTGCCGTGTCGTAAACTTCGACGTTATATTTTTTGCGGTTGAGATGATCGGCTACCGCAAGTCCGGACTTAATGGAAACTTCTCGCTCGCTTGATTTACCGCCCATGAGCACGGCGACAGTTAGTTTTGATTTTGGCATTTTATTCGACAGAAATAAAAGTAGGTAAAAGATATGGAGGCTTAATAGCCGGTAATTTCTCGATCATCTCGAGCTGGGAGAGATTGAATTTGCCGATGTAAAGACGGGAGAGATCACCGCCATTTTTGACGAACTCAGAAATGTCGTGATAGCCCTGAAAGTAGAGCAGATCCTTGGTAAATCCGCCCGCTTTGGAGGTGTCGCCTAGACCACGTTTGGCTTTGAGGGTGAGTTGCCACGCCAGCTCATCGGCGAGGTTTTTCTTCTTGAGAAAGGCAAAAGTCTGAGCAAAGGATTTCTTCATCGCATAGCAAACTGCAACGTAAAGCAAAGCTGATTTACTCGCTCCGTCCTCACGAGGCGGATTGGCAAAATGCGTCTGATTGTAAATCGCCAGACCTTCCTGAGTTTCGAGAAATTTGGCAGTGCCAAGACGAAGAATGTTGTACGGCTGTTGATCGCCGTTGAGAGTGGTGAAGACGTGGGTAAAAAACTCATGCAGAAGTAATTTTTCGACACGCTGAGGAGAAAAAATCGCACCTCGTCGCACGAGAATGTTTTGCTTTTTCTTTTGGGCGAGGCAGTCCGCTACAATCTCAACTTCCTTGGCAGACCAACCTTCGATTTTAAATTTCGCAAATTGTTCATTGAAAATATCGACGAGCTGGTCGGAAGAAACCGTGGCGTTTTCGTTTTCGGGAGTGAATTTCTCCGCCTCCTCCTCCGCCAGATAGAGTAGATTTTTGTCCGGAGAGGTGTAGAGAATTTGCGATTTCTCCGTGAAGTCGCTCGTGCCACGTGCGGCCAGCAAATCGAGTTTGTGTTTGATTTCTTTTTTCTTGTCGATGAAGATGTCCGCCCCCGGCAAATTCGCATCGATGTAAATCGTGTTGAGCTCGGCAAGCAGATTGTCGGGAAGAAATTTAAGTTTGCGATATTTGAATTGCGGGTTGTATTTGTTGTCCTCAAAAAATTTTTTCTTTTCCTCGTCGAGATTAGTCGGGCGGAAATAATACAACATCGGAATCTGCGAATCTATCGCAGTGAGGCGCTGATCGTAAGAAAGCAATTTCTCACGCAAAGTCGGCTCGGGTTTTTCTTCGATGATTGGTTTTTCTTCATCATCTTCGAGTTCTTTGTTTGGATCGATGAGGACGTTGGTAAGATTTTTGGCGCCGATGATCATTTGATAATCTTCTGTAAATTTCTTGGCAACGGGAATGGTGCGATGACGCTCATCTGCAAGAATATATTTGATCATTGGATTTTCGGCGTCTTCTTTGATCTCGAGTGACTGGCGTAGCTGGCTAAGAATCTGCTCGTCGAGGTAGGTACGCTCGGAGTCCGGAGAAATGCGAGCGATGATGTTGAGTGAGCCGTGCGGGAGAAGAATTTCGACATTTTCGAGTAGGCCCACGATCGCTCTTTCGTCTTTTTTATCTTCACGAGGTTTGTGGGATTTTTTCTCGGCAAAAAGATCCTTGCCGATCTGGACACCTCGCTCCGCAGAGCCGACTTTCGTGCCTTTGATTTTGATCAGGCGTTTGCGAAGAGCGTGACGATTGGCGACTTGCACCATCAAACCGGCACGGGCATTCATCTCGAGCAGGGTTGGTCCGGTGTGTTCATCTGGGACGAGATCCACTGCCAAATAACCCAAATCGACCGCACCCTGAATCTTGGCACCCATGAGGAGCATCTCATCAAAAAATGGAACTTGGATACCGTGCGATGAGCCGACGTCTGGAATCTCGTCTATAAATTTGTTGTATTGGGTGGCGTAGGTGGTTTTGCCGGTTGCAAGGTCGATGCCCACACCGACTCCTCCGCTGTGCACGTTGGCAGTTCCTCCGGATTCTTTGGTTGGGAGGCGGAGCATCGCCATGACGGGAACTTGATTGTAAAAAATGATACGCACGTCCGGTAATCCGCCGTAGGGCACGAGGTGCTCGAGCGAGTGATGAAGAACTAGTTTTTGCTCGAAGAAGGCGTCGTCCGAAAATCCGCCGAGAGAAAATCTGCCTTCGAGAATATCGGAAATATGAATTTTTAGTTCTTCCATTGAGAAGGGGGTGCCGTTTATTTTTTCGAAGCAGGTTCCTTCCTTCGCACGCTGAAGAACCCAAATCCCCTCACCTCCGTAACCACGAGTTGGTTTGTGGACGAAAGTCTGGGGCAAAATGTCAAAATCAAATTTGTCTATTTCGGACGGTTTGGAAATTTTACCGAAAAGCTTCGGGACGTTGATGCCACGAGTGGAAAGAAATGACTTGGTTTTGAGTTTGTCGTCCGCCATTTTTATGCCTTGCTTTTTGTTCAGAGCAAAGTGGTAAAGCAGGTTGCGGGCATTGATCCCGAGTACGCCGTGTGTTTTCCAGAAATTAAATATGGACATGTTATTCTTCTTCCTCTTTATTTGTTAATTCGATAATTAATTCTCTGAAGCGCACGTACTCAAATAGGC
>CAZJIT010000018.1:3382-9343 GCA_964546155.1 uncultured Candidatus Peribacteria bacterium | reverse complement strand
GTTGTTTTGAGAGCTTAACGATGAGCTTTCGGGACAGCTGGGGATTTTTTATTGACGAAATAAATATTTTCGGTAAAATGACGAGGTCTTGGGGTGTCGCCAAGTGGTAAGGCAGTGGTTTCTGGTACCACCATGCGGGGGTTCGAATCCCTCCACCCCAGCCAGTAGGGATTCCCAACTATCCAGCCAACAAAATCAAAACAAGCAGGATTAAAAATATTTTAAATTCGCTATTTGGTTTTTTGGGGCTTTTCGTTTAAAATAAAGGCATGCCAAATCCAGAGCAAATTCTCGCAGAAATAATTGCTGAAGTTCGCAAATACATTATCAATCCAGACATTGATAAAATCCGGCGGGCGTATGATTTTGCGGTTGAGATTCACGAGGGGCAATTTCGTTTTTCGGGGGAGGGGTATGTTATTCACCCGCTCGAGGCGACGAAGATTCTCATGCGCATTCGTCCGGACGTGGACACGATCTGTGCGTGTATCATGCACGATACGGTGGAGGACGATCGCACCCAGCGTGGTCAAGAACTCCTCAAAATGATTACCAAAAAATTTGGGAAGGACGTGGCGGGGATCGTCGATGGGGTGAGCAAGCTGGGGCGTGTGCGTTACAGTGGTCGTCAGCGTGAGGTCGAGAGTCTGCGTAAGATGTTCGTAGCGATGGCGAAGGATATTCGTGTGATTTTGGTGAGGTTGGCGGATCGCATGCACAACATGTCCACTCTCAAATACGTGCGCAGTGAAAAACAAGAACGCATCGCCAAGGAAACGCTCGAGATTTATGTGAGTGTGGCGATTCGTTTGGGTATTTACGAGTTCAAGCAAGAAATGGAGGACTTGTGTTTTCAGTTTCTTTATCCGAATGAATACCGCAACATTAGCTCCGAGCTCGAGCAAGAAAAAGGCAAAACTGACAAACAAATCAAATTTGCGATAAACAAAATCAACTCGCTTCTAGGCAAAAACAAAATCAATGGCGAGGTTTCCGGGCGCACCAAAAATTATTACAGCATTTACAAGAAAATGAAGAAAAAAGGTCTGCAGTCCGTTTCGCAGGTCAATGATCTTTTTGCTTTGCGTGTGATCGTGAATAGCGTGGAGGAGTGTTACGCTGTTTTGGGAATGATTCATACGTCTTGGACTCCGGTGCCGGATCGATTCAAGGACTACATCGCCAAGCCAAAAGTCAATGGATATCAGAGTTTGCACACGGAGGTGATCGGCCTCCTCGACAAGCCGACCGAGATCCAAATCAGGACGTACGAGATGCACAACACCGCCGAGCGTGGTGTCGCTGCGCACTGGCATTACAAGGAAAGTAAAGGTTCGATTCCGCTGAAGGGCGAGCACAAAAGCTGGCTGGGCGGGATTCTCGAGCGCCACAAAAAACAAAAAGAAGCGGAGGCGTTTATTCAGGATATTCATTTGGATTTTTTTGATGATGAGATTTTTGTTTTTACTCCGCAGGGTCAGGTCAAGGTCATGCCGGAGGGTTCGACGCCGGTGGATTTTGCTTACATGGTGCACACCGAGGTCGGGCATGCGACGAAGTCCGCTCGAGTGGACGGGCACATCGTTCCGCTCGATTACAAATTAAAAAATGGTGAAACAGTGGAAATTATTACTCGCAAAATTTTGGCGCCGTCGGAGTACTGGTTGCAGTTTGTGCGGACGAATTCCGCTCGTGAAAAAATCAAAAACTGGCTCACCGCACAAAATCATGAGGAATACATCAAAGTCGGGCAGGAAATGCTCAACAGTGTTCTCGAGAAAAGCGGGCACGAAAAACTCGACAGCAACAACACCGCCTTGCGCAAGATCGACGGCAATCGTTTGTCGGTGGCGGAGAGGGTGGATCTTCTCGAGCGCATCGGCAATGGTTCGATCAGTGCGGTCAGTGTTTTGCGTAAAATTTATCCAGATGTGAAGCTCAAGACCGAGCCTCGCAAAACCAAATCCAAAGCCGAGATCAGTAGCGCCGCCAAGCCGAGTTACAAGGTCGTGGTCGGGGGCGAGGAGGGGATCGACGTTAAGTTTGCGTCGTGTTGTGAGCCGAAGCCTTTCAAACCTATTTTTGGTTATGCGACTCGAGGTGGCAACATCACCATTCATCGGCAGGATTGTCCGATGCGCCAATCTCTGAACAAAGAACAAATGTTGCCGGCGCACTGGAAAGACGACAAGAATTTTGCGAAACTTTATCGGGCTGAGCTCACGGTGGATTACAATCCGGCGCTTCTCGGTGAAATCCTCAACGGATTTTATCAGATGGGTGTCGAGGTTTCGGCGGTTCAGAGCCACTACGAGGAGGATCATAAGATTCTTTGGATTGATTTCGTGATTTTCACGGCGGAGGAGGTGGATCAGGTCAATGACATGCTGATCGATATTCCCGCCGTCCAAAACACTCGTTTCATGAGCTTGGGCGAGAAGATGTTTTAGTTGTTATTTCTAGGCAAAAAGCTATAATAATCGTAATGAAAAAAACACACTCTGCATTTACGTTGGTTGAATTGCTCATCGTGGTTCTCGTGATGGGGGTTATCGCTTTTGTGACTGTGCCGAGTTATATCTCGAGTCAATCCAAACAAAAACTGACCAACAGCGCCAAGGATATTTTGCGAATGATGAACGAAGGGCGCAATCGTGCGTTGGCGGGTTTGGCGGTGCAGGGCGAGGACATCGACAATGATAATTTTGTCGATGCGGAAGAAACGAGTCTGCCACACGCTTTCGGGGTTTATTTTTCGCAGGACGCTGATTTCGATAATCAACTTAATAAAAGTAAGGCGGTTTTGTTTGCGGACGAGGACGGTGACTGGCAGCTCGATCCGGCGATCGATACCGTGCTCGAGGAGCTGGAGTTTCCCTACACCACCAAGCTTTTTCAGCTTCAGGCGCAGGAGGACGTTTCCGGTGCCAAAGTTCGTCACAATTCTCCCGAGGCGGCTGTTTTTTATCGAGTGCCGACGGGGAGTGTTTTGCTAAATATCAAAGATGCAGGTGACAACTGGGTCAGTGCCGACACGATGACGGATTTGGATTGGGTGCGGATTGATCTCGGCATGTGGCAGATGGCAGACGTTGATGATAAAATAACTGACAAGGCTTACGTCCGAAGTGTCGTGGCGCACAGTGTGAGTGATTACGCTTACATGTGCTCGACTATCGAGGCGTACAACGACGACTCCACAGCCTGTAACCGTAACGCAGAATAAAATGAAACTTATTTTTCACAGAGCGGAAAGTCTGATCGAAACCCTGATTGCGGTTTTTGTGATTTCTCTGAGTGCGGTCGCAGCGCTGACGCTGATGATTACGACCATGCAGACTATCGACAATGTGCAGGATCGTGTCATTGCGGTGAATCTCTCTCGTGAGGGGATCGAGGCGGTGCGCAATATCCGTGAATCCAACTGGCTCGAGCATTCCCGTGAGCGACGTGAGCACTGGAATTGTCTTGGCATGCGGGATTGCGATAATTCCAAAGAAGCCAACCTGATCCAAAACGAAACAAATTACACCGTGGATTTTGATGAAAATTTTCGCTGGACGCTGACCGAGGTGGCGACGGATTTGGATTTGGAGGATCTGGTTCTTGATAATGAAGACTATCGACTCTACCTCAAAAATTATGAGGGAGGAGAATTTTACACACATGACAGCGGGCTCGGCGCCAACACAGAAACCAAATTTTATCGGCAGGTGAGTGTGCGCTACGTCGATGAGGACGAGGACGTGATGGAGGTGAAGTCCAACGTGAGCTGGTTTGCGGAGGGCGAGCGAGTGGCACACATTGAGCTGACGACTTATCTTACAGATTTCCTAGGCCGTGAATTAATCATCAAATAATGCGCAAACTTTCCAAAGCTTTCACACTTATCGAGGTACTGATCGCCATCACGATTTTCAGTTTTGTGGTGATGTTTTCGCTTTATCTCTACGTGGACACTGTGCACAATGACGAGAAGCTTTCTTTCGAGAGGGAGCTTTATGAGGAGGCACGTTTTACTCTGGAGCGAGTGGTCAGTGAGTTCCGCAATGGGACGATTGATTATGCCGAATACTGGAACATGTCGCACACCGGAGCTTGTGAGGCGGACTTGGACGGGAGCGGTGAGGTGAATTTTTATGAGCAGTCGAATTACGGTCGCTACGGTAATTGCTATCAGTTTTATGCGGCGAGTTTCTTCGATACAAACCAAAATTCCGAGCACGCTTTTTATAAGACGGTCGGTGGTCGCAAGGTAGCGCTCGAGCATCAGGGTGAGAATGACGCTGATGCGATTGACGGTTGGCAGGAGGAGCTTTACATCATCAATGCCAACGGTAACCGCAAGACTATTTTGCGCAAACGAGCGAACGACGGGATCAGAAAGTGTGAGGATATCGATTATGCGAATGAGGAAAATGCCTACTGCCGACTCGAGATGCTCGAGATGGTCGGGCAGGATATCGACGTCGATGGCAAGGTGGACACTTGGGTTTGTGACGATGATTTCGGAGGAGATACCTGCACACCGGACGACAGCTTCCGTCCGATTTCCACACCAAACATCGACATCACCGATCTGAAATTTTTCATTGCGCCGATCGAGGATCCGTACAAGGCGTACGAGGAGGACATCGATAATTATCTCCAGCCACACGTGAGCATTATTTTCTCATCACGGACTCCACAGCGTCGTGCGATAAATCTCCGTGGCAAAGCTCCAAACATCACTCTCCAGACGACGATTTCGGCTCGTGTTTACGAGGAGGTTTCCCTTTACAACAATTACTAAAATGAAAAAATCCCTAAAACAAAATCGTGGTTCGTCGATGCTCATCGCCATTGGCTTGGGCGCACTCTTGATTTTGATTGTGATCGGGGCGATTGCGGCGGTGCTTTCTGCCATGAAATCCACCCAGCGTATCGAGTCCCGCAACAAGGCGTATTTCATCGCTGAGGGTGGAGTCGAGTTGGCACTGTATGACATCGGACGACACGGCACGGGCTACGAGGTCAATCCTACCGGCTACGAAAATAACTGGGATACTTTGGCGGAGGACGGCGAGTATTCGCATCTCAAGGACGGTAATTCGGTTTTTTCAGATGTGGCGTCGATGGATTCGGCATTTCAGATTTCTCTCGAGGAAAATATCCAAGGCTGGTGGGGAGTGCGCAGTTTGGCGAAGCTGGATACGCTGACTAGCAAGTACGTGATTCCGGCGAGAGGCGAGGGGATTGCGGGTGAGGATTGTGACCTCAAAAAAGAAGAATGGGAAAATGATGACAACCACCCGTGCAATTGGAATAAAATGAATATTATTTCTTCGGCGACACTTTCGCTTTATCGTGACACGACCGAGCCGGGCTTCGACACGACTGACTCGAGTTACGAATCCTTCAAGCAAATCAGTGGCGTGGATTTGGACGTCGATTCTTTGCACACTTACATTCGCATTCCGAAACGCTACGATTATCTTTACGTCGAGCCGACCAAGGACGGTGAGCTGATGGGTGACGAAACAGTTGTGGGTTGGTTTTTTTCCGGCAAGGACGAAAATGACGACAACCAACTTTTTTACGCTGACTCGACTTTTGATCGACAGGGCGACGAGAATTATCGCACAGATTGCAACAGTGAAATCACCGCCTCTCTCCTCAACGACGCACGTGACGGTTCAGTTTTCAGTCAGACCGGTTTTGATAACAGTGGCAGTGCGTTGGATTTTGCTTTGGATCTTCACGGGTACAACACCTACAAAGAAGGTGGCGAGCGTTGCGACGAATCGCAGTTCAGTGCGCTGGAATCATTCTTCGGTGGGACGAGCGGTTTGGCGACTGATTTCCAAAATTTCCGCATCAGTTTCGTTTCAAATATTCCCGATGAGGACGACGTAAATGTCGAAAATCTCGAGTACAAATTTATTGCCGATCGCCAAGTTCCGGACGTTTACATCACGATCG
>CAZJIT010000018.1:0-3372 GCA_964546155.1 uncultured Candidatus Peribacteria bacterium | reverse complement strand
GTGATTATCCGCAGGTTTATCGTCAGCATTTGCGCATGCGTGTGAAGCAAAATTCCAGCATGCCGGTTTACGATTTCGCCTTTGTTGAGGGCTAAAATATTTTTATGAAAATTCTAATTTTTGGCGGAGGGGGTTTCTTGGGCAGTGAATTTAAAAAAATCCTCGACCGTAAAAAAATAAATTATCTAGCTCCGTCTTTTGCTCAGGTCGATGTGACGACTTTGCAAATGGAGAGTTTGGTGCGGAGTTTTGCGCCGGATTTTATTTTGAATTGCACTGCGCATACCGATGTGGACGGGGCGGAGGCGGACGTCGAGCAGGCGTACCTCCTCAACGCTGACGTGCCGAAGCGCATGGCAAAAATCGCTCGAGAGGTCGGTGCGGGTTTGGTGCATTTTTCTACGGATTATGTTTTTGATGGGCGCAAGGGTGCGGGTTACGTCGAGTCGGATCAGCCCAATCCGCTCAGCGTTTACGGCAAATCCAAGCTCGAGGGAGAAAAAAATATCCAAGAAATCGGCGGGAAGTTTTTGATCATTCGGACGAGTTTTCCGTTTGGGGAGAGCGACCGTTGCTTCCTCCAAAAAATCCTCAAGCAAATCGAGGCGGGCAAGAAATTGCGAGTGATTGATGATTTGATTTGTAGTCCGACGAGTTTTGCGGAGCTGGCGGAGCGGGTGGTCGAGCTGCTGGGGCAGGATTTTGAGTCGGGGATTTATCACCTCACGAATTTTGGGGAATGCAGTCGTTTTGAATTTACTCGAGAGGTGTGTCGGATTTTGGGTGCGGATTCTCCCGAGCCGACCGAGCTGATTCAGACTGGCAACACTGCCGAGCGACCCTTGCATTCTACCCTCCGAAACACTAAACTACCCGAGATGACACCGTGGAATGTTGCGCTCGAAAATTACTTAAAATCAAGAAAATGAAAGGTATAATCCTCGCCGGGGGAATGGGCACTCGGCTCAACCCGTGCACTCTCGTGACGAACAAACACCTTCTTCCGGTTTACGATCGCCCGATGGTTTATTTTCCGTTGGCGAGTCTGCGTGAGGCGGGCTTGGAGGAGATTCTCATCGTGAGTGGGCCCGAGCATTCCGGCGATTTTCTCGAGATTCTCGGCAATGGTTCTGCATTCGGTTGTCGGCTTCAGTACGCTGTCCAGACCGAGGCGGGCGGGATTGCGCAGGCGCTGAGTTTGGCGGAGGAGTTTGCGGGTGATGACGACGTTGCAGTGATTTTGGGTGACAATATTTTCTCGGATAATCTCGCTCAAGCTGTGAATAATTTTTCTGACGGGGCGCTGATTTTCCTCAAGGAAGTTGATGACGCACGGCGTTTTGGTGTGGCGGAGCTGGGCGAGGGGAGTCAGGTCGTGAGCATCGAGGAGAAGCCTGCCGAGCCCAAAACCAATCTCGCAGTGACCGGTTTTTACGTTTACGATAATTCAGTTTTCGCCAAGATAAAAACTCTCCGGCCGAGTCAGCGTGGGGAGCTCGAGATTACCGATGTGAACAATCATTACATTTCTGAGGGCAAGATGACGGCGCAGATTTTATCTGGAGAATGGACGGACGCCGGCACTTTTCCGAGCTTGTACCGAGCGAGCACCCTCGTCAAAGAAGGCGTTGTGCGCACGCCGTTTTAGTTTAGTTGCGGTTGAGCTTGAGCTGGATAATTTGCTCGATGTCCTCGACTGTCAAAGTTCCCTCAAGACAATCCGTGTCCACGCACAGCGTCGGTACGGTTTCTATTTTGAGTCGCTTCGCAATTTGCACGTCATTTTCCACCTCAGCTTGGTAGCGTTTTTCCTGCAAGCAGAGCTCCAGCGCCCGAGGCTGAATCCCCAGACCGAGGACAGCGTGCGCCAAATTATTCCGATCGACCTCCCCCTGATTCACAAAAAGCCAGTTGTGATAATTCCAAAAAACGCCCTGCTCATGCGCACATTCGGCGGATTCTGCGAGAAATTTACTCTCCTCACTCATCGGCAAATTATAAAATTTCAACTGAACTTCATCACGATATTTTTCCTGCAAATGTGCGATCGCCGGCTGGAGAGCCTGACACGCCTCCGACCCAAAATCACAAAATTCGACCACCTGAATCTCGGCGGCAGGATTGCCCCAAGTCGGTTCGTGGAGCATTTTTGAGTTTTGATTTTCCTCACTCGCAACGTAATCCTCGACATCGGTCACGTCCTCCGGAGCAGTCAAAATCTCGATTGTTTGCACGATTTTCTCCGCCTCGAAATCCGTGAAAATCACCCCGTCCAAAATAAAAGTCGGTGATTTTATGTCCAGAGATTTGGCGAAATCAATCTCGCCCTGCACACTCTCTTCGTAATAATCGTAAAGCACGCACTTGGCGAAATAGTACTCGTTAAGCGAAATATCACGAGTCACAGAAAGCAATCCGTAGTAGTCGAGTGGCAGTTCCCTCGCATAAAACTCGTCCAAATATTTCCAGAAAAACTCGTCGCTATATTTTTGCGTGCACTTGGTCGCCATCGCCGACTGGACGCTCTGCGCATTTTCTCCCTCTCTCGCCACCCAGTAAATTTTCAGCGTGCCGTCGTCCACATATTTTTTTATTTTCGGTAAAATTTCCGTATAAAATTTTTGTTCACTTGCGCTCTCGTAATCCGCAAAAAAATACGCCGTGAGAATCGCACCGTCCTTGCCGAGGCGAGGCAACGTGGTCGGCGGAGTCGGGATTTCCACCCTCTCGAATTTCACTTTTTCCTTCCCTTGCAAATTTTTCTGAGCGACGGTTTTGTTGATTTTTTCGGTAGGAGTCGAGTGCTTTGCCGTTTCATTCACATAAACAATCCCGACCACGAAAATCAAAACAGCCAAAACCACCTCCAACCAAATCAGGCGGTTGTTAGTGGTTTTTTGCGAGTTTTTTTTCTTGGTTTTTTTAGGCATCAGCTTTTTGGATTTGAATGGTGGCGAGCGGAGTTTCCCTGCTTGCCAGTGGATTTGTCAGTTGTTCAGTACGAATCTCAATTGCGAGCGCCTCCTCCTTGAAATATTCCTGATATTTCGCGACCAACTCATCATTACCAATGATACTCAAAATAATCCGATCCGCAACCTCCAGTCCAGCTTCTTTGCGCAAATCCTGAATCGTGCGATTGAGATCATTGCGCTGACCCTCGAGCTCGAGCTCAGGAGTGAGCTGAGTATCCAGCGCCACGACCATGCCAGCAAGATTCGCCTCAATACTGAGATTGTGATCGGCATTTTCATTCGGTACGAATCTGACCTTGTACTCCTCTCCGGTTAGTTTTTCATCACCAACTTCTACGCCGCCTTCCACCAATTTATAATTTCCGGATTTCACTTCCTTAATAATCTCCTGTACTTT
>CAZJIT010000017.1:6883-9433 GCA_964546155.1 uncultured Candidatus Peribacteria bacterium | reverse complement strand
GAATAGTTTTAAAGATAAACTTGATAAATTTCTCGGAAATGTCGAGAAAGATAAACAAGTCGATAACAAAAAAGTGATTGGTGAAATGCACCACAAAAAACCGCATCATCACAAACAAAATCACAAACCAAACCCGCAATACAAAAACAATCCTCATCGCCCTCAGACCAAAAATAATTCTGAATTGGTGCGGGTTTATCCACTCGGTGGTTTCGAGGAAGTGGGCAAAAATATGACCGTTTTTGAAACCAAGAAAGATATTGTGATTATCGATATGGGTTTGCAATTTCCGGAGGCTGACATGTACGGCATTGACTACGTCATTCCGGATATTTCTGCGCTCGAGGGTAAGGCGCACAAAATTCGTGGTGTTTTGATCACACACGGACACCTTGACCACATCGGAGCGGTACAACATCTTTTGCCGAAACTCAATTTTCCAAAAGTCTATGCGACTCCCCTCACCCGCAGTCTGATCGAGAAACGACTCAAGGAAGCTCATCTCCTCGACAAAGTTAAAATTCAGACCATAATGCCAAATGACAAAGTGCGTCTGAATGATTTTGAGGCTGAGTTTTTTAGGGTTAATCACTCTATTCCGGATTGTGTCGGAATCGCACTCAACACGCCCGCAGGTTTGATGATTCATACCGGAGATTTCAAATTTGACTTCACGCCGTCTGACCAAAAACCAGCCGACTTCGGAAAAATCGCCGGCTTCGGAAATCGCAACGTCACAGCGCTTTTTTCTGACTCAACCAATGCCACTGAACCGGGACACACCGTCAGTGAAAAAGTGGTCGAGGCCGAGCTGGATCGCATTATCGAGAAGGCGAAAGGACGTGTTATCGTCGCAACTTTTTCGTCACTCATCGGGCGTGTGGATCAGGTAATCCAATCCGCAATTAAAAATAACCGCAAGATTTTTCTTTCAGGTCGCTCAATGGAAAGCAACGTCGAAATCGCAAGTGATCTCGGCTACATCAAAACTCCTCGTGGCTCCGTGCGCAAACTCGACCAACTCAAAAGCGTGCCGGACAAACAAGCGATGATTATCACGACAGGTAGTCAGGGCGAGGAAATGTCCGCCCTCACTCGCATTTCACTCGGGACTCATTCCAAAATCAAAATCAAACCGGGCGACACCGTAATCCTCTCGTCTAGCCCGATCATCGGAAATGAAAAGGCCGTGGTGACGGTCATCAACAATCTGATCCGCCTCGGCGCACACGTCGTAACGAATCGCAACCTCGACGTGCACACCTCTGGACACGGCAAACAGGGCGATCTCAAACTCATGCTCTCCCTCGTCAAACCAAGATTCTTGATTCCGATTCATGGCGAACTACACATGCGTGCGGCTCATCGTGACATCGCTCAAGAGCTCGGCATTCCGGAGAAAAATATCGCCCTCATCGACAACGGTGAAATTCTGGAATTTTTCGATGGCAAAATGCGCAAATCCAAATCCAAATTCACGGTCAACAACATCATGATCGATGGACACGGCATGGGCGACGACGCCAGCCTCGTCCAGCGTGAACGCCAAGCGATGAGCGAAGCGGGCATGGTCGTGGTGATGCTCAAAGTTCTCGAAACAGGCAAACTCATCGCCGACCCGATCGTCATTTCCAAAGGATTCCTCTACTCCAAAGAAGGCAAAGATATTTTCAATGAAGTTTCCCAAGAAGCTAAAAAAGCCTACAACGAGCAATTTGGCAAAATGCAAAAAATCGATAGCAAGGGTGAATATGTTTTGCGAGAAACGGTACGCCGTGCCTCCGCCAAAACCATTCGCAAAAAAATAAACCGTGAACCGCTGATCCTCCCGATCCTCATTCAATCCTAAAAAACCAAAGACAGGTCACTCCGACTTGTCTTTTTTTTCGTATCCCCATTCGTAATCAAGATGTTTGTCCGGATTAATTCCTGCGCTCTGAATCAACCCCGAATAAAGCATTTTCGCAGAATGTCGCACACGCCCATGTTTAACAAAACGACGTGCCGAAACCAAAATCGGATCCGGTAAAATTCCAAATTTGTAACCCGCTTTTTTTAGACGAAAACCAAGATCAGCGTCCTCCCCCAAGTTCATTTTTTCATCATAACCCCCAACTTTCTCAAAAATTTCTTTCTTCACAATCGTCGCAAAACCCATGGTGTAAGGCTGGATTTTCCTCAGATTTTTTATCCAAAAATCCTGAAACCAAAAAATAAATTTATCAGCCTTGTGATCTGAGCTGGTTTTTATTCTCGGTATCGCAAAGTCCAAATTCTGCTCGCCAAAACTCTTGATATTTTTCTCCAAAAAATCCTCGCCACACAAAACGTCCGCATCAAGAAAAAATAAAATCTCCCCCTGAGCATGTCGTGCACCCGTGTTGCGACCCTTCGCCGGCAAACCACCATCAGTCACAACCGCACCATATTTCTGCGCAAGCTCACGAGTTTTGTCGGTCGAATTATTGTCCGCCACAATAATTTCAAAATCCTTGAAAGTCTGTTTTTGCAAACATTTCAACAACTTCGGCAAATGTTCTTCTTCATTGT
>CAZJIT010000017.1:1047-6873 GCA_964546155.1 uncultured Candidatus Peribacteria bacterium | reverse complement strand
CTTCATTGTAAGTCGGAATAACAACAGAAATTTTCATTTATTGCGAATTAGTTAGTTTCCAATCGACACCGTTTTCATTCGGCATGATGCCATAATAATTCAGCATAAACTCTGTAATTTTCTTGAAAAGCGGAATGGAACTGGCAGACCCCCACTCGGTCGAACGTGGACGATCCATCTTGACGAGAACCACAAATCTCGGATCATCTGCCGGAGCAAAACCGACGAACGAACCAATCGTCGAACCCACACCTTTTTCGTAAATTCCATTCTTCGCAATCTGTGCCGTACCGGTTTTACCACCCACGAGATAACCCTTGATCTTCGCATTTTTCGCCACACCCGACTCGACCGAATTCACAAGCATGGCCGTAATTGTTTCTGACGTTTCCTCGGTAATCACACGCCGAATAATTTCCTTCTCGACCTTCTCAACATTACCGTATGAATCAATTTTTTCCGCAATAATGTGTGGCTGGATCAAATAACCTCCATTCACAAGCGAACAATAAGCCGTCACCATTTGTATCGGTGTCACCGCAATACCCTGACCGAAAGACTTGGTAGCAAGCTCAGTCGGTGCCCATTTGCGATAGTACTCGAGCTGCCCCTTTTCCTCACCCTCGAATTCAATGTCCGTACGATTATTAAATCCAAAATTCGTGATGTACTCGTAAAGCAACGCCCCGCCCATCTCCTGCGCAATAAAAGTCATACCTGTGTTGAGCGAATATTTCAAAACATCAATCATGTCGATCTGACCATAATATTTGTGCTCGGCATTGTGGATCGTGTAATCATCAACCACTACCGGACCACCATCGTAAAACGGCGTGTGCGGAGTGATCACACCCGAGTTTATCGCTGCCGCAACCACCAAAGATTTGAAAGTCGAACCCGGCTCGTAAATGTCCAAAATCGTCTTCATACGATAAACCTCCAAGCCAAACTCATTTTTGTAAACATATTTTCTTCCCTTATAATCCTCCAAATCTTTTATTTTATTTCCCTCCTCATCAAAAACCGGCATGGTGTGTTTCGCTGGCTCGTCTTCATAAAGCTCAATTTTTTTGTAAACCTCACCGTATTCATTTGGATTGAAACTCGGATACTCCGCCAAGGCAATGATCGCCCCGTCTTGCGGATTCATAATCAAAACCTGACCGCTGTCCGCCTGCATGTGCTGCACCTCCTCAGCGAGATACTGCTCAGCCTTCGCCTGAATACTGCGGTCAATCGTCAGCACCAAATTCTTACCGTCCTCCGCCTGCAAAATCTCAGAATTAGAAGACTGAAGCACACGACCCATGCGATCTGTTTCAGCATAAATCAAACCCGATCGCCCCTTTAATTCAGAATTAAAAGCGCTCTCCACACCATACTGCCCGATTCCCTCATTACTCACGAAACCAACCACCTGCGACGCCAACTCACCCTCCGGATAATAACGCCAGTGCTCACGAATCAAACCCACACCCTTGAGATTCAATTCCTCGATCTGCTCAGAAATCTCCGGCGCAAGTTTATTCGCCAACTTCACATAACGCACCTTGCGAGAAGTCAAGCGTGCCTCAAGACGAGAAACATCGTCTTCGAGAATCGGTGCCAACTTCAATGAATAATTGATCGGATCCCGCACCAAAAGCGGATTAGCCCAGATGAGAGATTTGGGTTGTGACTTCTGCTCCGGCTCATCAGGAACGATCTCTGTCGCCTCTGCCAAAATATTCTCCACATCAAGCGCCAACTCACCCGTTTCGTTTTCTGCCACATTTTCATTTTCCTCTTGCTCAGATTCCTCCTCCTCGACTTCCTCCGTTTCGACAAAAACACCCGTCAGCGCCAAATCCCGAATTTCCTGCGCCTTGTCAAACTCAACCCCGCTCGCCAAAACCGTGTAAGTCACATCTTGCGCCGAGATTTTATCAAACAATTCCGCCTTGTATTCCTTCTCCAGATCCTCGTCTTTCATTTCTGATAATTTCTCCCAAAGCTCATTTTCCGTTTCCTCCACCAGCGCCTGCCGACACTCATTATCCGCATTACAAAGCTCTTCCCGATATTTTTGCGCATCAAAGAAAAATGGTGTGAGCTGATTCACCACCACGATCGGATCCTCGATCTCGGTCGGATCGACAAAAAGCAAATCCAAAGAAATATTCGTCGCCAAAAGTGACAGCTCATTTGTAAAATTATCACGAGTATAAATCTCCCCACGACGTGCCGGAATCTCCACACCGAGAGAGTGCTTCGCCTGCGCTTGCACCGAGTAATGCCCATAATCCAGCACCTGAAGCTGAAAAAGCCTCCCCGCAAAAATCGTAAAAGACACCGCTGCAATAAAAAACAGTACTCGAGAACGAGCGATTTTTGATTTTGCGATACCACGATAAGAACGATAACTCATGATACCATTTTACGGATTTGGAGAGATTTAGCAAAATAAAAGTGCCGAGTCACATGACTCGACACTTCTTGCAAGTATTTGTTTCAAAAACGATAAGACCAACACGGCCCTACACAGCTTTTCTGCGCCTCAATCGGCTTAAACTGCCAACCACGACGCTGAGGCGGAGGCGGAGGAACAACAACCACCTCCCTACGATCATGATTTCTAGAATCACGACAAGGATAAATTTTCCTTTTTTCAGGATAATGAATTTTCTTTTCCTTTTGTTTAAGAACCACAACCCCATTTTTGAAATCAAGCACCACCACCGTTTCATTTTTAGATTTTTTCGGATCAAACTTACAGTGCTTGTGCTTGTTTTTATTCATTTGGAGATCTTTTATCCGAAAATCACAATCTGGTTTTTTCTTTTGGAAAGAAGTTTGGCGCACAGTTTTCTTCCAAGTTTTTTTCTCTACCACGGTTTTACTTTCCGTTTTTTTGTAAGTTATGATTTCCTTTTTAACTTGTTGCACCTTTTCATTTTTTCTTTCTTTTATTTTGACCTCCTCCTTCACAATCACCACAACCCCATTCACAAAAACCAATTTCGTGCGTTCCCTCGCCTGCACCTGACCACAAACAAAAATACAAACCAAAAATAAACATAATTTTTTCACGATCTATCCTCCTTTTTTTCAAAAAACAAATAATTTGCAAGTTTTGTATTTAATCATTAAATAAAAATATTGTCAATAGCGCAAACTTCGGTAAAATAAAGACATGCAAAACTTAGAAAAATACATCGTCCTCGACCTGGAAACCACCGGACTCGACCCGCAAACCGGCGCAGAAATTATGGAATTCGGAGCTGTCCGAGTAGAAAACGGAAAAATCGTAGAAGAATACGAAACCCTCATCAAACCCAAAAACAACCCACCGGTCGAAATCGAAATCCTGACCGGAATCAAATCCGCAGACCTAGAAACCGCACCCAGCCTCGAAGATGTCCGCCAAAAAATCACAGACTTTATCGGTGATTTGCCCATCGTCGGACACAACATCGGCTTCGATTTAAACTTTTTGCGATACTACGATTTCGCCGTCCCCGCAATCGGAATCGACACCTGCGCAATTGCAACCACGCTGATTTTTGACGTCGCCTCTTTTTCCCTCGAAACACTTTCCGACTATTTCGATTTGCCGGAGGAATCTGCTCACCGTGCCATCGGAGACGTCCGCAGCACCCAAAGATTGTTTGAAATTCTTCGCCAAATCGCCGGACAAATCAGACCCGAAACCAAACAAGAAATTTTGCAACTCGGACAAAAACTGAACTGGACACCGGCACTGATTTTTGAAAATGAGAACAACGATTTCACCCTAGAAAAAAAAGAAAGCACAGAAAAAAATGAGCCGAACGTGATTTTCGAAGGCGAGATTCCGAACAAAGTTTTACTCTCGATCCCCCCGCATTCCGAACAAAAATCTCTGGAAAAAATCCTGCAAAAATACGAAACTCAGACTTTGGTCATCGCCCGCAACTCTGTCGAAGCCGGAAAACTGGCGCAAAATTTTGATGACTCAGCAATGCTTTTTGCACCATCTTCGTACCTCGACATCGAGCGCCTCGACACCTTCACGCAAAACATAAATCCGGACGAAGAAATCAAACTTTATTTTTGGCTCAAAATAAAAATCTGGCAATCCAAAACACAAACCGGAGATACGAGTGAGCTGATTTTTCAGAGAGATGATTATCCGCTTTGGATGGAGATTTCCGCAGAAAATACCGAGTGTGATTTTTTCCAAAAAGCCCTCCAAAAAACTCATGACAAGAAAAACATTTTCAGCACTTTGCACTCTGTTTTCGAGTCACCGGAGATTTTTGAAAATATCGAAAATATCGTCGTCCTCGGCACTGAGGAGCTGGATTTTCGACTCATGAAAATGGCCGAAAAAAATATTTTTTCTGAGAAAGTTATCGATTTTTTGCAGAAACACCTACCCGAGGAAAACCTGCTCAACGGCGTCGATTTATTTTTTGGTTTGGCGGGTAGTTTGGTAGAAAAATACACCCCCGACAGCCTTTATCCCGTCAGCGAAACCATCAACACAACCCTTCAATTCACCGAAAAATACAAGCGACTCAAGGAAGCCAGCTCCAATTTGATTCAAAAATTTAGAAAAGCGGAACTCCCCTTTTTGCAAGAATGCGCCGACACTTTGGAGAATTTTTTTCAGATCAACAGCGACATTGTGAGTTGGATTACGGTTTATCCGAATGGAAATATCTCGCTCCACGCCAACCATATCGACCTCGACAATCTCCTCAGCCAAACCCTCAATCTCGAAAAAAGAAAAAATATCGCCTTTCTTTCCGAGCATTTTTTCAGCGCTGTGATGCCGTTTTTGAAGGAGGAGCTGGGACTCGGCGGATACGAAATCATGTCGCTCGCTTCTGCCGAACAAACCTCTCCGATGAGCTTCGGTATTCCGAAAGAAAAAATCCCGAATGACGGCTGGAAAAGTGAAACCAACATGCAAAATTATATCGAGGAGCAAATCACCCAAAACGAAATTCCGACTGTGGTTATTTTTTCTGCCAAGAAAATTCTGACCCAATATTTCGAGCACTTTTTCGTGAAAATGAACGAGGCAAATCGAATGCTGTTGGCGGAGGGGTGCACCGGCGGCGTCGGCAAAATCCTCAACAAATTCGAGAAAAATCAAAACCCTATAATTTTCATTTCCGAACGAACTTTTCGCAGAGTCGATTTCCCGAAATCCGAAAATTTGCTGGTACTTTTGCACAAACTGCCTTTCGAGTGGGCCAGCCCGATCAATCAGGCACGTAGCCGAAAATACGAAAACGACTTCATGGATTTTTCGCTTCCGCAAGCCCTTTTGAATTTTGATAAATTGGTCACACGTGCTGGAAAATTAGCGACTCAAAGTGGCAAATTTCTTTGCCTAGACCGCAGAATCACCGAAAAAAAATATGGCTCAGAGTTCTTGAAAATTTTGGAATACCGCGACAAAAATTAGTTGCAAAAGCAAACTTTGTCGGTATAATGGCAAAGTAATGGAGGGTTACTCAGGTGGCTTCTGAAAAGAGATAGCGGCTAACAGCCGCCTCCCGCAAGAAATCATGCACGCTCCAAAACACACAAATCGGCAATAATGGAGGGTTACTCAAGTGGCTGAAGAGGCGGCTTTGCTAAAGCTGTAGGGGGGCGTATGCCCCCGCGGGAGTTCGAATCTCCCACCCTCCGCCAATTACAAATTTCCGACTTTCGAGTCGGGCTTTTTGTTTACTTTTAGGCAAAAAAATGATAAAATGAAACGATAAAAAATAAAACATAAAATATCATGTCTTTAGAAAATAACAATCCAGAAAAAAAGAATTTTACAATCAATAATATTAAAATTAAAAT
>CAZJIT010000017.1:0-1037 GCA_964546155.1 uncultured Candidatus Peribacteria bacterium | reverse complement strand
CGAAACCATTGCAAAAGTTCTGAAGCAAAATCAAAACGTAAAAGAAAAAACAAAACTCGAAAAAAAATTCACTCCAGAAATGCAAAAAATGACAGAGATTTTGCATCAAGTACGTGAGCTGACTTGCACTCTCAATCCTGTCGAAATTTATACGGCTGACAATATCGTGGAAACAAAAAAGGATTTTTTGGACAAAATTGGCGCAGAAGATGAATTTAATCCGCAACTTACTTATCATAATTCTTTGCAAAAACTGGAAGAATCTCTGCAAGAAAAAAATCTCAGTCTGGAAAAAATAGAACAGGAGATCAATAAACTTTACGCTGAATTAAAAAATATTAAGCTTGATAAAGATGACCCAAATTTTGAAATTAATCGTATCGCCAAGTTTGCCACCAGTAAAAAAATAAAGTAAATTCAAAGTACTTTAGATTTGGTGCAAGCTCTCAAAAATGAGAATGATGATTTGGCGAAAAGGGCTCTCCTTAGTAAATATGGAAATATAGACGAAAGCACCTTGAATTCCGCTGAGGTTTTTTATCAAGAAAATCTCAAACCAAAAACAGAAGAAAATATCACAGACCCACTTCTTCAAAAAATAGACAGTGCCAATAAAAAAACTATTCCAAGTACAAAAGAAGGAAAGGAATTTCTCGAGAATCTCCCTCCTGAGGAAAGAAAATTTTATTTGGACGCCGAGGAGCTCAAAGCAGGTTTTGAAAGTATTTTGCAAGAATATTATGATTATTATGAAAAGAAAAACGGCAAACCCATGCCCGAAGACAAGAAGTTTGAATTCGATATTAATGAAAAATACTCCAGTATAGATGTGCGTGATAAATCCTCTGCGGGAAGGCTAATTTGCATTCCAAAATATCGCATCGTGGATATCCAAAATGCCTTGGAGCTTTTTGCGCATGAAATCGAAGGACATACCCGCCAATCTTTTAATGGTGAAATGAATGAATTTTTATTAGAGTTGGGCGGCTTTTGGGGTGATTGGGACGATTATCGGGTTGGTTGGAATGGGAATTGGA
>CAZJIT010000016.1:0-9459 GCA_964546155.1 uncultured Candidatus Peribacteria bacterium | reverse complement strand
AGAACTAAATGCCGAAACCGAGCGTCTTGCACCTTGGTCTTTGGCGAAAAATAATCAGACCGAGGAACTGCAAAATGCGCTCACTTCCTTGGCGCAGGGAGTTTATTGGGGGGCAGTCGCTCTCTCACCTCTCATGCCCGAAACTGCCGAAAAAATCCTCACCCAATTTGACGAAAAACTACCGGCAAATTTCCAAGACGCACAAAATCACCTCGTAAAATCGATGCGCAAAGGGGAGATTTTATTCCCTAGGCTGGAAAAATAAAACCAAATATGTTATAATTAGAACGATGGAAACAAGTGAAACAAATAAAATTATCGCCCCGCCACAGATTGGCTTATCTACGGTGTTTTTCCGCACTTTGGTAGGAATTTTGGGAGGGGTTATTGGTTCAGCCGTGATTTTTCTCGTGATTATCCTCACGCAGTCACTCATTGCAGGTATTTTTGACACGGACCAATCCTTCAACCCTGTCTTTATTTTCATCGTCTTGGTAATGGCCTTTCTCTCGCTTCAGATCTCGGCCATCACCAGCACGAGCCTTTTTTCATACTTACAAAACGCAAAATATACCCGCCTAACCTCGACTTTAGTACAGATTTTTCTGATCAATTTGCTCATGTTCTTGGTGATGGTTCCGCCTTACGTCGTCGTTTCGCAAATCAATAGCGAAGCCATAATGTACGTCGCAGCGGTTCACGTTATTTTCAGTTTGATTGCCAGCACCCTCGTCATGGAAATCATGACCCAATACCGCTACGCAATTTTGAGCGTGTACACCACTATCGCCTCCGTCATGATTGCGATTATCATCATCTCGTTCGTCCAAATGTCATTGAGCCAAATCCTAATCGTACCACTCATGCTCATGCTCCCAATCGGTTGGGGTTGCGTTGGCTTATTCGTAGGACTGGGAGAGATGGCATACAGCTGGGTTTACGAAACATACGGTGTGGATTACTTCAGCCTAGACACAAACTACGGCGAGGAATACAGCGAAAAAATCGAGCAAGAAGAGCTCGACGCAGACCTAGACACCGAATAATTATTTGCGAACGTAAACCGTCTGAGTCGGGAACGCCATTTCGATTTTGGCTTTTTCCAGCTCGCTTTTTAGATTTAAATTAATCCCCTGCTGCACCTCCAAATAAGCTTTGTAATCAGCTGTCGTTGCATGATAAATCACCTCGTATCTCAAAGCAAAATCCCCAAATTCCCTGAAGGCACAACTGAATAACTCGGCTCGCTCCTCCTTCTCAAAAATCTTCTCCACAATTTTATTTATTTTCTTGAGCTTGGTAGAAGTCGTACCGTAAACCACTCCAAAAGTAAAACTCACACGACGCTTTTTCATCTTTTTATAATTATGAATGCGACTGCTCGTCAGGGCGCTATTCGGTATCACAAGCTCATTTCCCTTCAGCGCCTGAATGCGAGTCGTCTTGAGTCCGATTTTTTGAACCGTACCCGAATCCTCACCAACCACGATGTAATCCCCCACCTCAAACGGCTTGTCAAAATAAATCATAAACGAGCTAAACAAATCCGTGAGGATATTTTGCACCGCCAAAGCCACGGCGATACTTCCAATTCCCAGAGAAGCAATCAGCGAATTTACATTCACCCCGAGATTGGAAAGAATAATCAAAAGACCCACACTCCACAAAACCACATTCAAAATAAGCGTCGTCACGCCTTTCATCGTTTCATTCGCCTCAGCGTCCTTTTGTTTCCCGACAAAAACCTGCTCCACAATGTAACCCAAAATAATCTGCGCAAGGCGCAAAACGTAATAACCCAAAACCACAAAAAACACGCTATCGATCATCGGCGTCACCTCCGGATTGAAATCAATAAAACTAAAAGCGATGTAAAGACTGAACAAATAAGGAAAAAAACCCTGCGCGCTTTTCAGAATTTTTACAATTTGGACATCAAAAAGATTATCACCCTTGCGAGTGAATTTCTCAAGCTTGCGCAAAACACGATTAATCAAAACCTTGAAAATAATCGATAGCAAAACAAAAACCAAAACCGTAATCAAAATCTGTTCAACGCTGTTTTCGTAAAATTTGTAATTTAAAATTTCCTGATAATTCATAACTTTAGTCTAACAAAAAATCTGACTTTTGTAAAAAAAGATGCTAAAATCGAAAAAATAATCAACACACATGCAACGTGCCATCAAAACCGGAATTTGCTTCGGAATCACCTCGGGAATCATCACCACTCTCGGTCTAATGGTCGGACTCAGCTCCGGCACAAATTCAAAATTAGCCGTCATCGGAGGAATTCTCACCATCGCCATCGCAGACGCATTTTCGGACGCACTTGGGATCCACATCTCGGAAGAATCCGACCCCACCAAATCCAACTCAGAAGTTTGGACTGCCACCATCGCCACCTTCCTCGCCAAGTTTTTATTTGCCATGACTTTCGCCTTACCGGTCCTCCTCTGCGATCTCGAAATGGCAATCGTCATCAGCATTCTTTGGGGATTTTTGGCAATGATTGCACTGAATTATTATCTCGCCAAACTCGAAAACGAAAGCCCTTGGCGACCGATCGTAGAACATTTATTCATCGCTATCTTAGTGGTGATAATCACTTATTTCCTCGGAGAATGGATCGCCCAAACATTCATCTAAAAAACCTCAAAAAGGCGTTGGAGCACCTCAAGCTAATACGATCATTTCCTCCTTTTCTAATTTAGCTTAATGGAGCGACAAATTCAAGAAAAAAGTCACGAAAGTAACGGAAATCGTCAAAATAAATGTCGCTAATGTCGCACTTTTTCGGGAAAGTTAATCCCACAAATCCGACACTTTTTTAGAGCTTTAAAAAGTCTAAAATTGCCTTTACTTTAGCCCATAACTGCGTCATCAATGGGTGCGTTAAAATTTAACAAACCAAAAATGAATGATGCAGTTGAACTAAAATATTGCTTATACGCTCGCAAAAGTACCGAAGCTGATGAGCGACAAGTGCAGAGTTTGGACAGTCAGATTAAGGAGATGGAACGAGTTGCCGGGACGGACAAAATCAACATCACGGAAGTGATAACCGAGAGTAAATCTGCCAAATTATCCAACCAAAGAGATGGTTATCAGAAACTTTTAGGTGGCATTAACGAGGGCAGATTCAATGCGATTCTGACTTGGGCACCTGATCGCCTGAGCAGAAATGCCGGCGATCTTGGTCTGCTGGTTGATCTGATGGACAAGGGTTTGTTATTAAAAATCAGAACGCATGGACAGACATTTACAAACACACCCGATGAGAAATTTTTGCTGATGATTCTCTGCTCACAAGCTAAATTGGAAAACGACAATCGAGCCAAGAATGTCGTGCGAGGACTAAAAGCAATGTGCGAACGAGGAGTCAGACCGGGACCCGTGCCGATAGGTTACAAAGTGGTTCGTAGCACGAAATTCGGAGAAGCGAGCAAAATAATGTTAGACGAAGAAAGAGCGCCTCACGTCAAAAAACTATTCCGATATATACTGGAAGGATACACCGGAGTACAGGCGTGGGAATATATCTCAGAAGATGGCCTCAGAACCCGCAGAGGAAATAAAGTAGCATCATCAGTAATTTATAGGATCCTGCGAGATCCTTTTTACTACGGCGAGTTCGAATATCCCAAAGGCTCGGGAAATTTTTACCAAGGATCGCACAATCCGCTCATCACCAAAGAGATATTCGAGAAAGTCCAAGAAAAAATCAAGATTAGCCCAAAAAGTGCTTGGGGCAGAAAACAGTTTTACTTCTCCAAATTAATCAGATGTGGAAAATGTGGAGCGATGATTTGCGGTACAGAGTGTGTCGGCAGAGGTGGAAAAAGATATAAATACTACCGTTGCAATCGCTCCAATGATTACCGAGAAAAATGCAGAGAGAAGTATATTCGAGAAATGGACTTGATAGAATCAATTTCCAAGTTAGCCAGCCAGAGTTTAGGCAAAACCTGCCGACCACAGCGAGAAATTATTTATGAACTGGAAAAGGTAAATCGTTTCTCTGATAAACAAATTAGCTTGGAGCAATACCTCAAAGATATTCTAGCGAATGGAAATGTGAGTGAGAAAGCGCAAGTGTTGAGGTGTTTGGAGGGGGAGTTGGTGCTCGCAGGCGGAGAGATAAAAGTTAAAAACTGATTATTATTGGATTAAAGATTCCTTGTAAAAATCGTCCAATACATTACAATACTAAAGATCGTATTTATGAACCATGTTTTGCATAATGAAAAAATAATATTATAAGTAAGCTATGTTAGAAAGAGATCTGCGTAAGAAAATAGCAGAATTAGAATCGCAAATTAGAACACTCAAGAAAAGTAATCTTGGACTGGTTTTTGAGAACAAAGCAGAAGATGTTGTTGAACAATCAAAAACAAAAGTACCCGTTCTAAAAGAAGTCATCAAAAATCGTCTCGACTTAGACGAGAAGTACCCGAACAACTTGCTGATTGAAGGTGATAACTATCTCGCACTTTCAGTGCTTAATTATACTCACAAAAAGGCTATCGATCTTATTTACATTGATCCGCCGTACAACACTGGTGCAAAAAACTGGAAATACAACAATGATTATGTAGATAATGATGACGAGTATCGGCACAGCAAGTGGCTCTCATTTATGCGTCATCGTCTCAATCTTGCGAAAAACTTGCTAAAAGATAATGGCGTATTGATTTGTGCAATTGATGAAAATGAACAAGCACACTTGAGTGTTTTGATTGAGCAATTATTTTCTGCGTACGAACAACACGCTATAACGATCATTCATAATCCGAAAGGTGTTCAAGGAACAAACTTTTCTTATACTCACGAATACGCAATTTTTGTTATTCCAAAAAATCAGAAAGCAGTCGGTAATCGCTCACTTTCTGAAGATGAGATTTATGTTTCAAATCTACGAAACTGGGGGAATGAGTCGGAGAGGAAAGACGCAAAAAATTGTTTCTATCCAATTATTATAAAAGATAAAAAGATTGTGGGTTTTGGCGATGTTGCACTAAACAAGTTTCATCCAAAATCGGCAAATGAAAAACAAAAGGACGGAAGTATATATATTTGGCCGATTGACGAAAAGGGCATAGAACGAAAATGGCGATATGCTCGCCAAAGCGTTGATGAAATAAAAGATATTCTACAAATCAAAGAGTCACGTAGCGGTATAATACAAATAATGATAGCTAAAGATTACGGTACGTATAAAACTGTTTGGGTTGATAAAAAGTATGACGCAAGCGAATATGGAACAAAACTTTTGCGTGAGATATTGCCAAAATGTGATTTTGATTTTCCAAAATCTCTCCATACAGTTTATGATTGCCTTTTTGCTGTTGTTGGTTCGCGATCAAATGCCAATGTTCTTGACTTTTTCGCCGGTTCGGGAACTACTGGACATGCCGTTTTAGAAATGAACAAGATTGATGGTGGTAATCGTAAGTTTATTCTCTGTACCAACAATGAAAACAATAATGGTGGCAAGGGCGGTATTGCAGAAAAAGTTTGTTATCCACGTATAAAAGCCGTTATCAACGGATATAAAAACAAGAAGGGTGAGAAAAATGCCGGCATACCAAGTAATCTTTTCTACTACAAGACTGATCTAGTGGATATCGAACAAATTCGCAAAGTGCCGGATGATGCAAAAATTCGCATTACATATGAAGTGGGAGAAATGATTGCAGCGCGTGAAGATACAATTAATGAAGTAGCGAAAAACGACTGGTGGCAGATTTTTGAAGGTAAAGGCAAGCTGACGGCAATTTATTTTAAGGAAGATAAAGCAAAACTTGCAGAGCTTATTGCTAAACTAGAAAAGCAAAAATTACCAACTGCATTATATATTTTCAGTTGGAGTAAGAATGAATATAAAGGTGAATATTCAACCGAAAATATTAGAGTTGAGGATATTCCTGAGCCAATTATTGAGGTTTATAAGGAAATTAATAGCCTATAGATATGTTTGTACTAAAACCATTTCAAGAAACGGCAATCTCACAAATCAAAGATCAGTTTTTGAGTTTGTGGAAATTGCCAAATCAAAATATCCCACTTGTTTTCAAGTCACCTACTGGCTCAGGAAAAACCATAATGTTGGCACAGTTTTTACGTGATATTATCAGTGACCCCCGTTTTGAAGGTAATGATGTAGCATTTATCTGGTTTTCGTTTAGTGAGGATTCATATGAACAAAGTAAGAAAAAACTTTTTGATTATTACGGAGGAGCAAATGAGCTTAATTTGATTGATCTCAGTGATTTATCACGTGGGAAACTTCACCAAAATGATGTCTTTTTTATTAATTGGCAGAAGATTAAGGGGAGAAGTAAAGAAAGTAGAAAGCTTCGTCGTGAAAACGAACAAGGATTAAATTTTGATAATTTCATTAACGAAACACATGAAGCAGGAAGAAAGATTGTCGTGATTATTGATGAGGAGCATATTGGAAGCGATACCGATCTCGCACTGGAAGTGATTGATGGTCTCATTAAGCCAAAAATTACGCTTCGCGTTTCTGCTACACCGAAATATATTCCTACTCGTGCCGAAACCGCAGGATATATTGAAGTAAAACGAAGCGATGTTGTTGAAGCTGGATTAATCAAAGAAAAAATTGTTTTTCAAACAGAAGAAGATTTAAAATGCAAAACCGTCAAAAAACTCGATCAAGATGAAATGCTTTTGGAATTGGCATATACCAAACGCCAAGAATTGATCGATTTATACAAAAATCTAGGTGTCGAAGTCAATCCGCTTGTTTTGATTCAGCTTCCAAATGATGATCAGGCAAACAAAGAGACAAGCAGCACGACAAAACAGAATATTGTATTAGAATATCTGAAGCACAAAGGTGTAAAAAGCGATGAAATAGCTGTTTGGCTTTCAAAAGAGAAAGAAAACTTGGAAGATTTAGAAAGGCATAATTCACAAGTATCATTCCTTTTATTTAAACAAGCTGCTGCAACTGGCTGGGATTGTCCACGTGCAAGTATCTTGGTTATGTTCCGTGAAATTAAGAATCCGACCTTTGCAATACAAACAGTTGGACGTATTTTACGTATGCCATTCGGTACTCATTTTGCTAATCCTGAACTCAATCTTGGCTATCTCTATACTAATTATAAAAGAAATGAAGTTTTAGCAGAATACGCAAAATCCAAAACTGAAAATCGTCCGGCCATTAATGGTAGTTATCGTAAGAAAAATTTTGAACCAATTAAGCTGGAATCGATATTTATGACACGTGCGGATTATAACGACCTGGGTGATACATTCCAAAATACTTTCAAGCAAGTAGCAGATAAAAACTTGAACATAAAGAAGCTTGATTTAAAACCAAAAGTTACCAATGGATTGATTGTGGGTGTGGAAATTGATGATTATGACAACTTTACAAAAGAACTCTTTGAGGAAGGTGAAAGTTATGACGAAGAAATGTCACGTCATGATCTTGAGAGGCTGTATAATTTACTTTGTTTTAAAATTATAGCAAAGCAAGTTGATGAAAACCGAAAATTTGCACCAGAGCGTTCATGGGGAAAGTTGAAGACTGCAATCAATATTTATCTCATGGAGAAGTTAAAACTTTCTCGTACAGATGTGTATAAAGTTATTACAAATGACTTGGTAAGCGATGCAGGTATGCTTGCACCAGTTATTAGCGATGCACTTTTAGTATATCGTCCTGTTCGTGAGCAAGAAGTAAATAAAAAGGCGGTACGTGCAAAGCGTGTGGAAAATATTGAAATACCGCGTGAAACATTGTTTTTTACTGATCAATATGAAAAATTGTCAGTGAATAGGTCCGCAATGGAGCCATTTTGGTTTGACTCACAAAAATTAGGAGGTGTAAATGAAAAGGCATTTATTAATTTCCTCGAATCACCCCAAAATAAAAATGTTGTGTGGTGGTATAAAAACGGTGATACAGGAAGTGAGCATTTTTCTATCTCTTATTTTAACCCTGACGAAAACAAAGAGAAATTGTTTTATCCTGATTGGATTATTAAGACTAAAAATGGCGTACTAATTGTAGATACAAAAGCAGGAATTACTGCCGATAGCAATGATACAAAATATAAAGCAGAGGCCTTACATATGTGGTTGAAAAATAAGAAAGGATTTGATGGCGGTGTTGTTGTTCAAGATGGGCCAAATGGTTGGAAAATTAATCGGAATGCTAGATATTCATACAATAAATCAATGAATGGATGGGGGGTATTTAATTTGAGTTAAAAGTGTAATTATTTTTAACGACTCGCCAATACCTCATCTCTCCCATAATGTCTAGCTAATCCGAACAAAACAAAAACACACCAATCCTAGATTGGTTGGTCTTAAAAATGTTTCGCTATTACCATTTACCTAGGCAAATGGTAATCAGGTGCCAATAGTTCATCATTTGGAGCACCTCGGGCTAATACGGGCAAATAAGAAAGTCATGAAAGTAACGGATTTTAAAAAATTATTACTTTGGTCGTTCCTAGCTTATTAACTTTTTGATTTATTTGATTTAGACTTGTGTTATATGTTTTTACTTTATATAAGTGCGACTACCACAAAATAAATATCAACCACCCTTTAGAGATAAAAACCTTGTTAGTCTTATTTCCTTTAAAAATCTCTGCAGTAAAAGTGATATCCGAATAACCGATAAAGATATTCTACTATTATGGAAGAAGGGCATATTTTTCCCTGCAAAAAGGGTTTATTCACATGGATTCCCTATGAGACATATATTAATCAGTAAAAATGGAGAAGATCAATGGGCATACGTAGATGATGATAAGATAGACCGATTTGAATACAAAGAACTTGATCCGCAAATTTATTATGCAAGAGGTGGCGTTTATTTTGGAGAGAAAAAGGGGGGTCCATATCGCAAAGGAACTTATAATACTAAAACAACATATCCTTCTGCGGAAAAGAATGAGCCAGTGTTAGAGAAAAGGACTATTGATTATCAAACCAGCCTTCAGGCTTTTGATGATGACAATGATTTGTTTTTTGACAAGACTCAAATAGTGGTATTAAAAAGCATTTTGGATCGATACCCCAATTACCCTAAACAGTATTTAGATCAATATAAACTAAAAAACAAAAGTGAGGTGGTTAAACTTAAGAAAGAGGCGGTTCGTGTAAATAAATTTTTAAAATTCTACTTTGAATTATCTGACTTAATGAGCGAGTTAACTAAAGACATTCTGAATATTGATAACGAATTAAAAGAAAATTTTCCTGATGTTGAATGGCAAGAGCTAGAAACCGACTATTCTAGTAAGCACACAATTAAACTAAGAAAGAAAAGACCACTCCTGGAAGACTTAATGAAAAGACACGGAATCACAAAAGAAGATCTGAACGATTGGAGATGTTTTTTGGCAAAGCAAAGCCAATCCCACAGTCCGCAAACTGTCATTCACCGGCTCTACAGAGGTCGGAAAG
>CAZJIT010000015.1:8096-9666 GCA_964546155.1 uncultured Candidatus Peribacteria bacterium | reverse complement strand
AAGGATGGGCTGCAAACGCAGCCACTTTTTTGCTTGAAATTTAATCCTCCTCTGCCGTAATACCGTTTTCGTGCGGATAAACCTGAGTGGCGGTTGTGCTGGTGTGCACTTTGTGATCTTTTTCGTGACTGTCACTGCCCTCGATATTTTCCTCTGTTACACCCGAATTCATACGAATCCCCTTTCTGTATTCCAAACAATTTTTATCTCTAGACCATCTAAAGACATCTGACATTATATTTCCCCAAAAGCAAAAGTCAATAAAAAACCCTGCTCATCAAGCGACAAGCAGGGGGTAGATTTAAGCGATTCCAACTTGTTCGGAAATTTTCCGAGAGGTTTTCCTCTGCACAAGCCGAACCACTTTACCAGTAGTCTTCCTTTCTTTTTCTTGGGCGAATTCATGAATCAGGGTGGCAATTTCACAAAGAATATTTTCAGTCTTTGCGTCATTCGCACCCCACTCCGCAGTAAATCCGAAATCAACCTTTAGGTCGAAATTAACAGGATTTGCAAACACGAAATAAAAACCGATACCACTATCATTAACACTGGTTTTGAAACTGGTGTCATTGAGAAGTTTTATTTCGGCCTGCAAGTACTTTCTTTTTTTCTGATTTATTCCTCCTTCCAATATTTTTTCTTGAATGTTTTGAATTAACTTCAACAAGGCTGCTATTTCAGCATTTGCAAGATCGCTGTGATTCTTGAGGTCATCTGCATAAATACTGCATTTTGCCAGCTTGCGGTACATCAAACACATTTCTGCGCCACTGATAGTAAAAGTCCAACTGTGAGGCGAACCCCTAGCTGGCTTTACTCCTTCCAATTTTATTCTTTCCATTTCATTCCCCTTTCTCCAGTCTATATTGGTTAAAGCCCGATTTTTTCAAAGAAGATTATTCTGTTTATCATTGTACTCTGTTTTTGTCAAAAGTAAAATTATTTTTCCTCGAATATTTTTAGGTTTACGATTTTGGCTTTGGGGGCATGATAGAGAAAAATTTAATCACAAAATTATGCAAGTCAAAATCACGAAGACGTGCAGGGTGAATGGCACGGAATACAAAAAAGGCTCGGTTGCCGATTTGGAAAATTTCAATTCGCACTGCATGGAAATGCTAAAAACAAAAGAGGTCGCAGAACCCCAAAACAAAACTCGCAAAAAAACCAAGAAATCTAAAAATAATTAAAAATTATGGAAAATATTTTGACGGCGGCGACGCTGGAAATTTACACGCTGGACGCTGATCTGGCGAATGAAACTGATGCGCAAAAGGAAAAATTTATCGCACGGGCACAGAGTATCGTGGCAAATTACATTGATTTGGGGCAGTTTGATATTTACCCCGATGATGTGAAATTGGCGACGGTGTATGTCGTGGAATATCTCTACTCTCAGGGTGGCAAAATGCAATCTGGCGGAATGGTTTCGGAGAAGTTGGGGGATTACAGTTACACCCGCAAGGACGAAAATCTGACGATTGATATCCCGAAAAATGCCCGCTTGATTCTTGATCAGTACCGCACGATTAGCGGCAAATTTAATTTAACCATTGGAGGATATGAT
>CAZJIT010000015.1:3012-8086 GCA_964546155.1 uncultured Candidatus Peribacteria bacterium | reverse complement strand
AATATATTTAATCAAAACTGCACAATCAATCGCCCGACGACCACGAATGTGAATGGTGTTTTGACTAAGAATTTCACGGAAATCGGGACGTACAAATGCAGGCTCGATGGGCTGAGAAACGCCAGTGAAAATACGAAGGGCGGGGCGACGGATTGGGTTGAGGATAGGCGCAGAATCTACCTCGAAAAAAATGCAAATGTACAAAAAAACGACAAGCTCACGATCGAAAGTGAAAATTATCGAATTGTGAATTTGGCGAAAATGCGAGATGGCGTGGGTGTGAAATTTATCACCTGCGAAATAACTAACTGGAAATAAAATGGGGATATTTGACGCATTCCTAAAAGATGTAAAAAAGACTGTCGGGGGCTTCGACGAGGCTCGTAAAAGGGCTGATCAAGTGGCTCGTAAAAATGCGGAGAGGCTACTGGCGGAGGCGAAACGGATAGCGTGGAGTGAGTGCGATACGGGAAATTTTGCGGAGGGATATTTTGTGAAGCGACTGGGTCATGCCAAATATGAAGTTTGGAATAACGTGCCTTACGCACATTATGTAGAGGAAGGCAGAAGTGCGGGAAAACGACCTCCCAGTGAGGCTTTGCGGGGGTGGGCGGAGAGGCGGGGCATACTCACCGGACGGGAAAATAAAGACAAGGGAACACTTTATGTGATTTCTCGAGCGATCGGTCGGCGGGGAATTTCGGGCAAACATATCCTTGCCCGAGCGAAACAAAATTTGGGTATGAAATAATTTTTAAAACAAGAAAATGAGTAATTTATTGAAGGCATTTCATAGCTTCGTGACGAGTGACACTCAGCTCTCTGCGCTGGTGGGGACGAGAGTTTATCGGGATAAAATCACGAATGAAATTGCGACACCGTTTGTGGTTTATGGTCGGGAAAATGTGCGTCACCCTTTGAATAATTTTTCGAATACGCATGGGGTGCGTCAGACAAATCTCGTGGTTGAAATCGTGGGTTTGCAGAGTGAGCAAAACACTCTGGATAGCGTGCGAGATTTGTTGATTAGCAAGCTGGGTGGATTTCAGGGGGCGCTGAGCACAAACTGGAAAGGAAGTGTGAAAGTGAATTCTGAGGGGGATTTTTTTGATCCGGATACGGAGCGGAGTGTGCGTCGGATTGAGCTGAATTGCAAAGAAATTTACTAGGAACTAGCGGGGTGCTCCCCCGCTTTTTTTGTGCTTGGTTTTAGGTTTACGATTTTTGGTTTGGGTTTAGATTGAGGGAAATTAACTCAAAACTATGACACAAAATCAAATCCAAAATCCAAACTCGATTTTTGGGGGGCAGGGGCGATTGTGGGTGGGCGACAGTTTCGCCGAACTGACGGAGGTCGGGCTCATTCGTGATCTGCGAATCAATCACAAAATCAAAATTCAGGAGATTGCCGTGGACGGTGCAAAAAATCTGAAGTATTACCAAGATGGAAAAAAGTATTCGCTTGAATTTGAGCTGGGGGAAATCACGCCGCAGTTTTGGCAGAAGGTGAATAAAAATCTGGTGAGTGTGAATTCGCAGGAAATCACGCTCGGAAATGCCGGTCTGCTCAGTGGTGGAGTGGCTCGTTTTTGTTATGAAAATGCGAATGGGGCGAAGTTTACGCTTGACCTGCAAAATGTCTGCAACGTGAAAACTTTGGGGATTGAGCTGGCGAGTGAAAGACAGGAAATCGCTTTTCAGGAAATCGAGCTGGAGGGTGAAGTCGTAAGTATCAATGATCAAATTAACCTCTAAAAAATGATTATTCAAAAAGTAAAATTTCGTGGGAAAAATCTCTACGCCACGAGTGAGCAGGTAATTGCGGGAAATATTATTGCACTGTCAAAGGCGGAAATGTGGGAAATCGAAACGCACCGCAGCGGCGAAGAATTGCAAACTCGGCACGGATTTGCGAAGTCCCCCGCTCTCCTCGGTCGCAGGAAAATAACTCTCGAGGGGGTGATTATCGCTGAGAGTGAAATCAGACGTTCGGCGCTGATGAAGGAGCTGGATCAGACTTTTGCGCCGCAGATGCAAATCAGCTTCGGGGAGGACGTGAGTTTGCCGCTTTATTTCGAAGATGCCGAAGGGAAAAGGTGGTGTGTTTACGTGCAGGTGAGCAAATTGCCGCAGAAAACTGACGACATTCATGATCCGAATCTGCTCACGTGGAAAGTCGAACTCACGGCTGATGATCCGTTTATTTATAGTGCGGTGCTACACACGACCAGTGATGTGAATCGCACGCAAGGTCTGAGTCTGCCGACGAGTCTGGAGTGCGGATTTACGGAGAGCTGGAAGACGCTGAACTACGCCGGAACTATTCCGAATAATCTGAACGTGACCATCACGGCGACGGAAAACAATGCCACCGACGGGCAGGTGAAGATTTATAATTTGACGAGTGGCGAGGTTTTTCAGGTGAATAATCTAGAGATGAATACGGGCGATGTGCTCGTGATAAATTCGGAGGAGAGAATGATTACCCTCAACGGGGTGGACGTAACTTATAAAAAAGTGGGTAGCACTTGGCCAAATCTACTCACGGGAGATAACCAGCTCCGCACGGACACGAATATCGAAAGTGTGCGGGCGACGGTGCAGTACAGCTGGCGAGAGGTTTGGCTTTAGGTTTACGGTTTGGTTTTTTACCTTAATTTACAATTAATTTTTTAACTCAAAAGTATGACACAAATTATTAGTACAAATATTCGTACAGCTCTCATCGAGGGCAGTGAGAGTGGTAAGGCGGTGAATTATGCACACGATTTTACGGATTTGCTTGGTAATGTTCAAAATGTGCGAGGATTTTTTCAGACGCTGGAAAGCAATCTCACTCCGACAGCTGACGGTGATAATCTGAACGTTGCAGCTGGTGTGGCATTTGTAAAATATAATAAAACTTCGGGTGAGGTGGGCTTCTTGAAATTTAATTTGACGAGTGCGCAGAGCATCGACCTGAGCACTGAACCGGACGGAGGATACCACTGTTTTATTGAGTTGGACGGCACTAAGGTGGACAATGGCAGTCAGCAAATTGACGGAAGCGACGTGGCGACTTTGAAGGTGGCGAGCAGTCTGCCGGTGTCTGGCGACTATCTCGAGATTTGCAGTTTGGTGAAAAGTGGAACAACTCTGACAATCACTGATTCACGTGAAATGATTAAGCTCAGCATGGACGAAATAATTCTCGGTGAACAAAAAATACCGCATGCTAAAATTCATGAGTTTGGTTTGCGTTACGGTGCCGACTCGCTCAGCGTGACGGTAAATGGTGGTGTTTATAAGGAGGACGGCAGCAGTCTGTCTGATACAAATCTTACTCTCACTGCCAGCACGACAAATTACATTGAATTGAATGTGAGCACCGGAATCATCTCGAGCAACACGACCGGATTTAGCTCGATCGCACTCTACGAAGTGGTAACCGGAACAACGGGCGTGACAAGTGTGACGGACAAACGTCAGGCTTTTGTGGGATCGGAGGGAGGTGGTCAGGTCGCTACCACAGCCGAAGCCATCGCCGGCACAGACGATACTAAATTCATGAGTCCGCTCAAAACTAAACAAGCTATTTCTGCCGGAAATTATGAATTCAGTGGAACGACGACCGATGCCACGGAAACGGAGATTTTCCTCGGAGGAGAAAACAACAATCGCCTGACTCTCCCTGCAAATAGCGTTTTGAATTTTCAGATGCTGGTCACCGGTCGCAGTAGCAGCGATGTAATCACGACAAATATTCAAGGGGTGGTGCGAAGAGATGATGCGAATAACACAAGCTTTCTCATGGAACCGGAAATAAAATATGACGGAATTGCTCTCGGCACACCGATAAACCCAAGCTATGCAAATAAATTTTTCTACGTGGGATCACAAGAAACCTATCCACAACACATGGCTTTCGGATCGAGCGGGTCTGTGATGTATGTCCTCGGAACGAATAAAGTTGTTTATCAGTACAATCTTGGCACGGCTTGGGACGTGAGCACTGCGACTTACGCCAGCAAATTATGCAACGTATCTGGTGTGGACAGCAGCACGCAGGGTCTTTGTTTCTCGGCAAATGGAACCAAAATGTACATCACCGGAAATGCGAATGATTACATTTATCAGTACGGTCTTGGTACGGCTTGGGACGTGAGCACTGCGACTTTCGAGAGCAAATCTCTGAGCGTCAGCGGGCAAGATAATTCCCCTCTCGGCGGAGCAATCAGTAAGGACGGCAAAACTTTTATTTGTTATGGCAGTACGAATAAAAAATTACTTCAATACAATCTCGGTACGGCTTGGGACATCAGCACCGGCGCTTACGCAGGCAGTTATGATGTGAGCGCTATCAGCCCACAAAATATAATCGTGGCTCAGGACGGCAAGACAATTTTCCTCATAAATCAATCCGCAGACAAAGCGTATCATTACAATTTGGACACGGCGTGGGATCTCAATGGTATTCGACCAAGCAATAAATTTGTTGAGGTGGGAACTCAAGACGATCTACCGCAAGGTGGATTTGTTTCTGAAGATAAAAATCACCTCTACGTGCTGGGAACTTACAACGACAAGGTGCACCAGTATGCTCTCCGAGATAAAAATTGGGCAATCGCTGTGGAGGCAGATGACACCAACGAAGCCCTCACTCTCAAGGTCAAAGGTGCCGACAGCACAAATATTACTTGGCAGGCAAAAATGTTTGCGGATCTAAATCAGGGCTAATGAGTGAAATCGAAAGACTCGCCAGACTCGAAGAACAATCCCGTGGACAAGACCGCCAAATATCTTTAATTTTCCGCAAATTGGACGAACTCCCTGAAAAAATAATGACCGATTTTGAAAAATTGATAGGCAAAATAGAACGTCGCCTCGACAGCCGAAACACAGTCTGCGAGCGACGTAGCGAGGAAATCCGTGAACTGCAAAATTTCAAAACCAAGCTCGAAACTTTTTGGAAATTTTGGGTGGTGATCGGTGGCGCAATTTGGACGGTTGTCGTGCTCGCACTCAATTTAATTTTAAGAAAATATTTATGATCAAGGCTGTGTTTGTCATCGCCGGTCACGGGAAAAACTGGTGG
>CAZJIT010000015.1:0-3002 GCA_964546155.1 uncultured Candidatus Peribacteria bacterium | reverse complement strand
AATCTCACCGAGCGAGAAATCAATCTCAAAGTCGCACGCCAGCTCGTCGCCAAGCTCAAGAAAAATTACCCGAAAAAATATGTGCAAAGTATCGGCGTGGAAACCGATGCATCGATCACTCAAAAACAAAAATTTCTCAGGGAATGTGTGACGCAAAATGGCTTCCAGCCTGAAGAATGTATTGCGATTCACCTGCACTGCAACGCCCACTCCTCGACGCAAGCTCGGGGGGTGGAGTGCTACTTCGCTCAGGATAAAATGCGGGTTTTGGCGGTGGCTTTGGGCGAATATTTGGCGTCGTGGTTCGGCACCAAAAATCGTGGACCGAAAAAATCTCAGGGGACACGGGCGGGATTTATCGAGCGGGATTTTTGTCCGGCGGTGTTGCTCGAGATGGGTTTCCTGACGAATAAATCTGACCGAAAATATTTGCTTCGTCCCCAAAAACTCGCCGAAAGTATTTTGTTTATTCTTAAAAAATTTGTGTAAAATGAATAATTTTAAGTCAAAAAAATTCGTGGTCGCTTTGATTTATTTTGCGATAGAATTGACCGTCAGCTCGAACCTAATCACGGTGCCCCGAGAGAGCTTGGAGGGCTTGCGCACGGTCATAATCGCCTACTTGACAGGTCAGAGTTTTGTTGATAGTGTACTAGTCTGGAAATCCGGCAAGAAAGATTTGTAGTCGTTGTCAGAAAGGTATATCATGAAAAAAAGGATCGGTTGTTCCTTAAAAAATAGGTGTTTGGGCAAAATAGATAGGGGGTGAAAAATGGCAAATCAAGTTGTTTGTGCCGTTTGTCACAGAGTGAGAATCGACGGCAATTGGCTTTCCAATGAAAAAATGCATGGGGAAGTCAGTCATACTTACTGCCCCCTGTGCGTTATCGGCTATTATTTTGAGATAGCCGCCAAGAAAGTCAAAAATGAACAGGAATTAAGAAGTCTTGTTCGCAAGTACAGCAGACTGAGAAGCATGTATCACAGAAAACAATTGAGTGATGATGCTTTCCGTCCCGTAGTTTCCATTTTTGAAAAAATTCTCGAAAAGAAAGGAGAAAGAAAAAACACTGAGCAGATTATCGAAGAATTGATGAGGAATGAACCTTTGATAAGAAATACTTTGGAGCGTATGGCTCAAGAGGTTTTGATTGATGAAAATCAAAACAAAAACGAGGTAAAAGTCGCAAGACTTATCGTGAGAAGAATAGAAAGAGAAAAAATTAACAGTGCCCAAACTGCCTAAATCAACCAAGCCCCTCTCGTTTCGGGAGGGGTTGTTTTTAGAGATTTACGGAGAAGAAAACCAGAAGCACGGCAAACCCTGTCCAGTAACCGACACGCACTCTGTTGCGCTTTTCGTTAATGTAGAGATTGTAGATTTGTCCGAAGAAGTAGAGCATGAAAGTGAAAAGCAACATTTGGCGGAGAAGGTCGCTCTCCAGTGTGCGCTGAAAAACTTCGCCGTCTATGCCGAGGTTTTTGGTGGCGAGAACACCCGCCACGACGAAATAAAGTACGTAGAAAAAAAGCAGAATTCCTGTGAAGCCGTGTATTTCGTCCCAAATCCATGCGAATTTGGCGAAACGATGACGCACCTGTACTGCACCTTTTTCGGCCATTTCTTGGCTGCGTTTTTCCTCTGCGGATTTCATTTCGGCTTTGTATTTGCGCATGTATTCTTGCCATTTCATGCTGATGCGCTTGAAGGTAATGCCTTTTTGTGGATATGCGATCAGCCTCCAAACATCTTTGAAAATACCGACAAATAAGTCGTGCGTGTCTTTTTGGCGGAGGATATTTTGCATGCGCAAAATGTACTCTGTTTCGGTTTCGTCGCTGTGCTGCATCTCCGGATCGGAGTCGATTTTGATTTTCGCATAATCAATCCTGTCCTCGCCCGGTTTGAGCTCCATGTCGAGAGCTTTTTTCGCACGCTGAAGAATGCTGAGCATTTCCTCGGTCGCCATTTTGATATTTTTTTCGTTATTGGAATTGCGAATGCGAGCCACGTGATCGAACGCCGTCTGCATGTCGTGTCGGATCTGACCGGAAAGACGACTGGTATTTTCATTCATAAAAGTACGTGCCTTGGCGATCGCTTTGTCCACCTGCTTGAGAAATTGCTCACGATGAAGATCGGCTTTGGCTTGACGAATTTCTTCATCTTCATTGCCCGCCCACTTACCAAAAAAATCTTTGAATTTATCCCCCCAAGAGCGAGTTTGTGCCGCCAAATCTTTTTTGGATTGCTCGTACATGTTTTGGAGGTCGTAGAGCCCCTGCTTGCGCATTGAGGTTTTTTCCTCCGGAGTGGCGTCTTCGTCCGCAAGATAAGTGATCCGGAAACCGTATTCCTCGATCAGGCGACGATACACCGGCAACTCGGAAGTACCCTCGATAGTCCCCTTCACCGGCTTGCCGGTCTTGTCCACGCCTTCGAATTCAAAATTCTTCACACCGACGCTGACTTGTTTTTTATTTGGGTCTTGTATGCCCATTGTCAAAACTGAAAAACCGAGGCGGTGCAGCTCTTTGCGCGCGAGATCCTCTGTATCGGCGGTGATTTGACCTGCGACTTTTTTATTTTCTTTATTTATCGCAAGGTAACGAAAATTAGGCATGATGAAGCGTAAGTTTTTGTGTTATATACATTATAATGATAATGTTTGATAACGCAAAATAAAAAATTATTAAAATATTTTAAGAAATGATTTGCTTTTTTGTCAAATGTGTTGTATAATGTACTCGTACACAAAATAAAAAGAAAAACACAAATGAAATTTTCTGCAAAACATACTCAAATATCCTAGGTAAAAATTAAGGGTTGTTTTATGTTTTGTGTATCTGGTGTGTCTGGCTCTGAGAGTGGATTAATCCCTCCTGAAGTCAGAAATCTGAAAATATTATTAAAATACAAAAACTATTTTCACGCCAGTCATCTGTTTTGACAAAAATATGTGCAAGGCGTATAAAGAAATCCTGCCCAAAATTCTGTGAGA
>CAZJIT010000014.1:0-11066 GCA_964546155.1 uncultured Candidatus Peribacteria bacterium | reverse complement strand
GAGCTGACGGAGGCGCGCAAGATGCAATTTGTGAGTAATCAGGAGGTGAATAAGCGCTTGGATAAGAGCGCAGAGGTGATCAGTGGGGTGCAAAAACAACTCGGACAGGTTGGTGAGGCCACCAAACAAATGCAGGAAATCGGGAAAAATATTGCTTCGCTTCAGGATATTTTGCGTAACCCAAAAGCGCGCGGAAGTTTCGGGGAATTGTTGCTGGAGAATTTGCTTGGGCAGATGTTTCCGAAGGAGAGATACGAGATGCAATATAAGTTTAGTAATGATAAACTGGCTGATGCGGTTTTGAAATTGAAGGATAATAAGTTGGTTGCGATTGACAGTAAATTTCCGCTTGAGGACTTTCAGAGGTTGATTGCTTGTGAATCTGATGAGGAACGTGTGAAGCTAAAAAAGGCTCTAATAAGCCAAACCAAGAAGCACGTGGACGAGATTGCGAAGAAATATATCTTGCCGGACGAGGGCACTTTGGATTTTGCGTTTATGTATTTGCCGGCGGAAAATGTCTACTACGAGTTGACCACGAGTGATGAAAATGTGTTGGATTATGCTTGGAAGAAGAAGATTTTCATCGTTTCACCAAATAGTTTTTATGCGTATTTGGTTACGGTTTTGCAGGGATTGCGTGCGCTGGAGATTGAGGAAAATGTGCAAAAAATCCAGCGTGATATGGCGCGTGTGGGAGTTGAGTTTGAGAAGTTTGGGGAGGATTATCGTAAGGTCGGGGTGCATCTCGGGCGAGCAACTGGTAGTTATTCTGAGGCGGATAAGCGTCTCGAGAACGTGAAAACGCGCATGAATAAAGCGCTCAGTGGGCAGATTGATCATGATTTGATCGACTAGATTTTCGCGAAAATCTCGTGCATAACATGCTCGGTTTTTTCTCTTAGATGCGCGATTTTCTCGGCATCGTATTTCGCTTTGGCGATTAATTCTGTGAGATTTTGGACTGTCAAATCTTCGATTTCTTCGTGTTCAATCCCCGCCTCAGTACAAAAACTTGCAACCTTGTCCGAGTAAGAAAGTCCTACGCAAGGAATACCCTGAACACTAGAAAGAATGAGCGAGTGGAGGCGCATTCCGATAGTCAGAGAGCAGTTATTGAGCGCATTGAGAAGTTCGCTTGGGTTATTCGGGCGGAGAACTTCGGCAGGAATATTGAGTTTGTGTTTGAGCTCAAGGAGAAGATCAAGATCGTTGTCACCCATCGGCAAAAGAGCTATTTCGTGAGCAAAATTCGGTAGAACCTCGGCTAGATGACTGAGAATTGATTTTTCTTTTTTATTCCAATGACGGAGCGAAACTATTATTTTTTTCTTGCAATCATAGCTGGATTTTTGCTGAGGAAGAAGAAGGGCAAGATCGCTTGCAATTTGGATTTTCTCGGATGGAATGCCGATTTCCAGCAGAAGCTCATAGGATTTATGGTCACGGACACAAATTTCCTGAGCATGTGAAAAAGTATGAAGAGCAATTTTGCGAGAATGCTTGGACTTGAGAGGACCAACGGATTGTCCAAGACAATAGAGCGGTTTTTTGGATAGTTTGGAGGCAAAAGCATGCACACCCCAAATAAATGGTGCGCGCCAACGCTCATCTGTAAAAAGCCCGCCGCCACCTAAAATAACCGCATCGGACTCGAGATAGGCACGTTTGGTTTGATTTAACGTGCCGCTAAAAAATGAGCGAATTCCACATGGAATCGGTGGAACTGCGGGAACATTGTGCAGACGATTGGTTTCTTTAGGATTGGCGGAAATGACTGTCGGGCTAAGACTGTTTTGCTTACACAGATTGATTAGGCTCTGGAGGATTGCTTCGTCTCCGATATTTCCCGCACCGTAGTTACCCACTATGAGTACTTTTTTCATGTCCATATTTTCTCACAAAAAAAACCTCTCCGCAATGGAGAGGCTATTTGAGTTTAATTTATTCGGCTTTCTCTTCTTTCTTTTCTTCCTCCTCAGGCTTAACTTCTTCTACTGGAGCTTCTTCTTTTGCTATTTCCTCAGTCTTTTCTTCGGTAACTTCTTCTGCTTTTTCTTCAACAACTTCCTCCTCTACTGGAGCTTCTGCCTTTTCCACCTCTACACCTGCAGGAACTTCATCAGTAATTTCAATCTGATCTTCCATAAGCTTCTTGCGCTCCTCATCAGTAAGATAAACTTCCTTGAAGCGAGCAGCCTTACCACGAAGATCACGCACATAATAAAGCTTAGCACGGCGAATTTTCGCATGCTTAACGATATCGATCTTGTCCACATTAGCACTCATGACAGGGATAATCTTCTCTACTCCGATACCACCAGCAACACGACGAACAGTAATGTTGATGTCTGGCTGATGTCCAGTGATTTTAATAATCATGCCCTCGAAAATCTGAATACGCTCCTTGTCGCCTTCTTTGATTTTTTGGTGAACACGAACGGTCGCACCAACTTTGAGCTCTGGACGAGCGATGCGTTTTGGATTGAGCCAAGTGTTTAGTTCTGCAGTAGTTGTCATTTCTTTAAGTATTTTTGAATTATTTTTGATTTATTTAGTGCAAGTATATTAGCGGGGTTTCGCACAATGTCAAGCACAAACTTATCCTTGTGCTCGAGGCGATAACGAAAATCTTCCTCGGATAAAATAGTATAACGAATGTATTTTGCCTCTTTTGTGAAGTGTTTGTCAATAAAATTTTGTAATTTCTGACTGGATAAATCCCCCACCACCAACAGATCTACCGAGGAGTCATCGTTACCGATAAACATACCCATCAGATAAACCAAAGAAATTTTACCCAGCTTGGCTATTTCGGGAGCAATATTGGTTTGGATTGCTTGGGATTTCAAAAAAATGGTTTTTAGTTCTTCGTAAAAAATAAAATCGGGATTAATGGCGTAATATTTTTTATTCTCCCTATTTTTGGACAAAAGCAAGCCAAACGATTTTAGATTTTCCAGCTCACGACGCACTGAATTTATTTGTCCGTTAATTTTACGAGAAATTTCACGCACAAAAAAACTCTCTTCCGGATTTTCGAAGAAAAAAGTGATGATCTTGATTCTTGTCTGACTGGAAAAGAGTTGTTTGAGCATTTTTATTCGAAGATATCATCTCCCGTGTCGTCATCGTCTTTGTGTGATCCCATAAACAAACCGAAGAAAAATCCACTGATCATGGCAATAAGCATCATGATAAGCAGGAGCACACCGATGATATAAGTTCCCTTGAAAAACATAAACATGGCCGGAGCACGAAGCCACATGTTTTCCATCGCATAAATGAAAGCAATAAGAGCAAATACACTGCCAAGTATGAGATAAAAATTGCGCATAAGTTTTATTTAATGAATTGTGAAAGTATTTTCTTCACCAGTTTAGCATTTTCTTGATAACTAATAAAGTGCTCTCTCTGCTCGACCGGAATGGCTTTGGCTTTTTCTGCGATATCTTTCTTTTCAGTTTCATCTATTTGGATATTTTTCTCTTTGATCATTGCGTCGAGAACCAAACGAACTTTGGCTTGCTGCTCGGCAGTTTCACGAAGTTGCTCTTCGTATTTTTCCGGATTTGTTTTAGTTTGCTTGAGGTAGTGTTCGATAGTCATTCCACGCTGTGCAAGCATGTATTCACGCTCTTGGCGAAGGCGCATGATGTCATGAACAAGCATCTCCTCCGGAATTTCCACCTTGACTGCTTTGGCTAGTTTTTCGATTACCTCGTCCTCTGTTTTGCGCTCAGCTTCGTGAGTTGCGCCCTTTTGGATATCGTCGGCGATACGCTTCTTGAGCTCATCAAACTTCATATCCGTGCCAAAAATCTTCTTGCCAAGCTCGTCATCGGTAGGCAAAACACCTTCCTCAACTTTATGCATTTTAATTTTGAAAATCACGTCCTTGTCTGCGACATTTTTGCCATGATAATCCTTTGGAAATTTCATTTGGAATTCGAATTCCTCACCAGCTTTTTTACCTTGGAGATTTTTCTCAAAATCTGGAAGAAGCTGACCTTCACCCAAAATCACGGGGTGGTTCTTTGAGGAAGTGCCGTCGAGCGCTACCCCGTCCGGAGTTTTTCCGTCAAAATCAATTTCAACCTTGTCGCCGTCTTTTGCACCACGCTCCACGGGTGAATAATTCTTGAAACGCTTTTTGAGGTCATCGATAGTTTTTTGAACATCTTTGTCTTTGATTTCCGGTTTGGTCATCTTTACGGAAACTTTTTCGATATCTTTGAGGTTGATTTCCGGCTTGATAGCAACTTTGATTTCGACTGTCGGAACAGGCTCCCAAGTTTTCACGGAAATCTCCGGACGAGAAACTACATCAAGCTTATTTTCCTCGATAAATTTCACGAATTTCGGAGAAAGAGCCTGAGTGAGTGCTTCATTTTTGAGAGCTTGCTCGCCAATGTGATCAATAATTTTGTCTTGAGGAGCTTTTCCTTTGCGAAAACCTGCAATCTCGACGTGCTCGCTTGCTTCTGCGATTGTCTTATCCCAAGCGACTTGCCACTCTTTGTCAGTAAAAGTGATTTCAAATGATACGTGTGATGAATTAATTTTCTTAATTTCGGTCATTTTTTGATTTTGTGATTAAAAGATGTGGGCATTGTAGCGGAGAAAAAGCATTTGAGCAAATATTTTTGGAAATAAAAAACACCCGAGAAATTCTCAGGTGTTTCTTGATTTTTAGGATTAGAACATTCCTTCCGCTGTGAAGACAGTTGCAAAAATGAGCGAAACGATAGTCATGAGCTTGATAAGAATGTTGATCGCAGGGCCACTTGTGTCCTTGAATGGATCACCAACCGTGTCACCTACTACTGCGGCTTTGTGGGCATCGCTACCCTTGCCACCGTACTGTCCTGATTCGATATATTTCTTGGCGTTGTCCCAAGCACCACCTGAGTTTGCCATAGAAATAGCGAGCATAACACCTGTAACAAGTGCGCCTGCGAGCATACCACCAAGAGCTTTGGTACCGAGAACACCACCGATAACGAGTGGGGCTGATACGGCAATCACACCTGGGAGCACCATTTCTTTGAGAGCGCCAGCTGTAACGATATCCACACATTTAGCGTGATCAGCTTTAGCTTTTCCTTCCATAAGACCTTTGATTTCTTTGAATTGACGGCGCACCTCAGAAATGACTGAGAAAGCAGCACGACCAACCGCAGACATTGTAAGGGCACAGAAAAGGAAAGCAAGTACTGAACCGATGAGCATACCTGCTACAACTTTTGGCTCAGAGATGTTGATTTCTACATTGGCAGCCTGAGCAAATGCTACGAAGAGAGCAAGCGCTGTGAGAGCGGCAGAACCGATTGCAAAACCTTTACCGATAGCGGCAGTGGTGTTACCAGCTGAGTCTAAGGCATCGGTGCGTTCACGAACGTGAGCACCAAGACCAGCCATTTCAGCGATACCACCTGCATTGTCAGCTACTGGACCGTAAGCATCTACTGCAAGTGAAACACCAAGAGTAGAAAGCATACCCACAGCAGCGAGGGCGATACCGAATAGACCAGCGCCGGCAATCGCACTCTCTACTAGAGAATAAGAAACCATGATTGCAACAATGATGAAGAAAATCGGTGCAACAGTGGAACGATAACCAAGAGCAAGACCGTCGATGATAACTGTGGCAGAACCGGTTTTTGAACTATTGGCTAGCTTCTGTACCGGAGAATAATCACCAGAAGTGTAATACTCGGTGATAAGACCAATAACAAGACCTGCAATAAGACCTGTGATCACAGATCCAAAAATCGCAAGTTGAGCATGAGCGTAGTATTCTGGAAGGAATTTACCGATGATGAAGTAGGTACCAACGATAACAAGAAGAGATGCAACAATAAGACCTGTCTTGAGAGCCATGTGAATTTTCTTCTCGTCATTTGTGTTTGAGAAGAATGTACCAATAATTGAAGCCACGATACCAAAACCGGCGATTGCGAGTACCATAGAAATACCAGCCGGACCGAAGATGGAATAACTAAGTACAAGAGCGGCGATGATTGAACCAACGTATGATTCGAAAAGATCAGCACCCATACCAGCTACATCACCTACGTTATCACCTACGTTGTCTGCAATAGTTGCAGGGTTACGTGGGTCATCTTCTGGGATTCCTGCTTCGACTTTACCTACGAGATCTGCTCCCACATCAGCTGCTTTGGTGTAAATACCTCCACCTACACGAGCGAAAAGTGCGATAGATGAAGCACCAAAAGCAAAACCGGTAAGCACAGAGAGAATTTCTGAATCAGAAAGTCCGATGTGATTGTAGATTTGAAAAACTAGAGAAAGTCCAAGTAAACCTAGACCGACCACAGAAAGACCCATTACGGCGCCAGATGAAAAAGCGATACGGAAACCAGAGCTGAGATCCTTCTCGCAACCATGTGCTGCACGACCATTTGCCTTAGTAGCAATCTTCATGCCAATAAAGCCTGAAAGTACAGATGCCAAAGCACCAACGATGAAAGCTCCTGCCGTATAGTAACCTTCGTTGATAGCAGTCTTGGGATCATCTAGACCAAAAATAAGAACAAGTGCTACAACAAGCACGAAAACTGCGAGCGTCTTGTACTCGCGGAAGAGAAATGCCATCGCACCTTCTGCGATTGCATCTGAAATTTCTTTGATTTTGTCTCCACCGATCGGCTTACGACGAATAACAAAGAAGTATCCTAGGGCTACGACGAGGGACAAAAGACCTGCCATACCAGCTAGGAAAACTGTATCCATTGCGGATTCCATGAGGGAATAATTAGGAATAAAAGGGTTTATGTGTATGTGTAATTTACTTACGAAATGGAGTTTAAAGGAATTTTTAATCCAAGACAAGCAAAAATATTCGGTTTGTTTTTGAGGAGTTTTTTCGGTAAAATCTCTTTGTAATCCTGAAATCTAAAAATTTATGTCTGAGAAAAAATTTCATGTTGTGATCGGATTGGAAATCCATGCCCAGATGAATACTGCAACGAAAATGTTTTGTAGTTGCGAAAATAGCAACTTTGGAAAGAATCCGAATGAGTCGGTTTGTGAGGTTTGTATGGGATTTCCGGGGGTTTTGCCGGCACCAAATAAAGAAGCAATGGCAAAAGCAACTCGCGCTGGATTGGCTTTGGGTTGCGATATTCCTGAGCATTGCAAGTTTGATCGCAAGAATTATTTTTATCCTGATTTGCCTTTTGGGTATCAGATTAGCCAGTTTGATGAACCACTCGCAGTGCATGGTGCAGTGAAATACGAACTAAATGGCGAGGAGAAAATTTGCAGAATACACAGATTGCATGTGGAAAATGATGCGGGAAAGTTGGTACATGCCGGGGGAAATAGTTTTTGTGATTATAATCGTGCTGGAAGTCCGCTGATGGAAATAGTGACTGAACCGGATCTTCGTACGGCTGAGGAGGCGAGCGCTTTTGCGCAGGAATTGGCTCGTATTTTGCAATTTGTGGGAAGTAGTGAATGCGATATGTTCAAGGGTCAGATGCGTTTTGATGCTTCGGTTTCTTTGCGTGAGAGTGAAGATGCAGACCTAACTCCACGTGCTGAGATTAAGAATTTGAATTCATTTCGGGCGCTGGAGCAAGGAATTGCTTTTGAGATTAAACGCCAGACTGAAAACTGGGAAAAAACCGGTGGTCCGGCTGAGCGTGAATGTACGGTTGGTTGGGTAGATGATTTGGGTGAGACGAAGTTTCTGCGCTGGAAGGAAAGTTCGGCAGATTATCGTTATTTCCCGGAGCCGGATATTCCACCGGTGGTAACTACGGCTGAAATGGTTGCGGATTATCGCAAAGAAGTGCCGGAATTGCCGATGGAGCGTCGTAAGCGTTATCGTGAGGATTTAGGATTGAGTAAGGACGACGCCGATACTTTGGTGGACAATCCGAAGCTCTGTTTGTTTTATGAAAAAGTTGCGGAAGAAAGTAAGCAAGCCAAAAAAGCAGCCAACTGGGTTCTCTCGGAATTACTTGGATTAATGAAGAAAAACCAGGCAAGTATCGAGGAAATTAAGTTCGGGGCTGAGGATTTGGCGGAGATTTTGAAATTAGTAGAGGCGAATGAAATTTCTGGAAAACAGGGTAAGGAAATTTTGGAAATTATGTACGAAACTGGCAAAAAACCTGCGGAGATTATTGAGGAGAAGGGTATGAAACAGGTTTCGGATACGGGTGAGTTGGAGAAGATTCTTGACGAGATTATTGCGACTCCGATGGGCGCTGACGCGGTTGAGCAGTTCAAATCTGGGCGTGAAAGAGCGCTTGGGTATATCGTTGGTCAGGTGATGAAGCAGACCGGCGGAAGTGCGAATCCGGGATTGGTTAATGAATTGTTGCAGAAAAAAATCGCCTAGGTATAATACAAGTGTATTAATCAAAATAAAATGGAAGAAACAACTAGCCAAGTGGCAACGCAAATTGTGCTCATGAGTGAGAGCATGGATCAGTATTATGAAATCCTAAAATGGGTTGTGGGGATTGTCGGGTTTTTGCTCGCAGTGGTTTTGTTTTATGTGATTATTATTCTCAGAGATGCGAGCTATGTAAGCCAAAAGACTCGCGAGACTTCGGATACTATCAATGAATATGTGAAGCGTCCGGCGGGTATGATTATGCGGGCGTTCTCTACTATGGAGGGTGCGAGTGAGATTATCATGAGTCAGGTGGGCAAAATGCTCGCTGGCAAGAAAAAATCTCGTCGCAAGAAGGACGAGGACGAAGAATAAAAAACAAAAAATAAACCGCTCGATTGAGCGGTTTATTTATGATGTCAGGAAGGCGATGAAGGTATCCACCATGAACCATGCAAAAGTAGCGACGGCCATTCCTGAAATGGCATAAATGAGAGTTTTCTTGCCTTTTTCCTTGTCGCCCGAATTGAAGCCGGCAAGCACATACTGATAACCACCAATAATAATCATCACCACTGCTAGAGCCCAACCCACGCTAAGCAGAAATTTGATGATATGGCCAATAAAATAAGGAATATCTTGGTAATGGATTTTACCGGTTTGAATTTTCTCAGCTAGACAAATAGCCCTACTGTCTGGGTAATATTTTGATTCGAGACCAGTGTCCCCTCCCGTAATTAAGCCTTGGCATTCACCAAGAAGCTCCTCACTCTCGGGCAAAAGTGTGGTAGTCTGCGCAAAAGCGCTCATCGGCAAAACTAGAATCTGAAGTGCGAAAATGGCGGAAATAATTTTCTTCATTTTAATCTAAATCTTGGATTGCTGAATCTATGTCGCTGTAACAGGTCACTAAGCTGGTCAGACCAACTAATTCAAGAATATCTGTTACATCATTTGAAGCTCCGGCGATGACTAGTTTGCGTTCCTTGGCGTCTAGACGAGAATGTAAATCAGCGATGTAACCTATCACTTTTGAGTTGAGAAATTCTAAGTCCGTAAGATCAAAAATGAGAACTTGGATTTCAGAATTTTCAGCGTAAGGATCTATTTGTTCGGTAACTTCTTTGAGATTTGATTCATCTATTTGACCCTTGAATTTAATAATTTGAAATTGGGGATATTCGGACAATTTCAGGAAGTCTAGTGTAACAAGTGTGGACATTTTATTTTTTTAATTAGTTGTTTTTTGGGTGTTTTCGAGAGCGGTGTTCATGTCTGGATAAAGCGGAATGATGCGATCCAGACCGCAGAGTTCTAAGATTTCACGAGCGGAATCGGTAGCACCAACGATCACCATTTTGCCTTTATTTTCAGAAATTTTCTGATTCCAATTTGCAAGAGTACCGATGAATAAACTATTGAAATATTCAAGCTGAGAAAAATCCAAAATGAGATAATAAGGTTTTTGCTCTTTGAGAAGTTCGTTTACGGGGAAGATAATTTCATCGAGATTGTCATTGCCAACCGTGCCTTTGAACGCAATTGACTTGGCCTCTGTGTTTGCAGGGATCTCGATAACATTTGCTGAATTTTCTTGAAGTTCATCTTCCTCTCCCATACCGGAGCGATATTTTGTGCAGGTGATTTTGATCCCACCACCCTCTACATCGTCCGCTTCGCATTCATCTGTCCACTGGCTCGTGATGAGTGACAATCCCCTACCTGAAGTTTTGCGATGATCCATCTCCTCGGCTTTTTTCTCGACTATGGCTTGGAGCTCGGAAGCTTTGGAAGATTTCTTGCCCGTTCCGTCGTCCTGTATCGAAAAAACCACTTTCTCGTTATCGGCGTTGAATTTGATTAGAATGCGACTGTTTGCACTTGAGCCGTAAGAAACGGCATTCATGTAAAGCTCGTCGAGCACAAGAGTGAGTCTTTTCGCCCACTTGAAGGAAATGTCACTGGCTATAAAAAACCTCTCAGAAAAATGACGCACACTCTGAGAATATTTCAGATCTGCGTGTAAATCGAGAATGGACTCTGGATTATTTTGCATCTTGATTTTATTTTAGTCTTTTTTTTGTTTTTGGTCTAGCAAAAGTCTGATACGCATCGCCTCACCTTCTTCGTTTATCATGCGGTAGTATTCGTGTAATTTATGCAGAATTTCCTGTGGGGCTTTGTGCGCATGTTTAATTTTGGATTTTTTGATGAGATTATTTATTTCAGAGCTGATACGACGACGCATGGTTTTGTTGAACTTCTTGCGAATATGCAGAGGTAAATGTGTGATCATTTTACGTGCCTGAATAGAGCGTTGTTCATCTTCGTGAAGAACCTCATCTGTGATTTGCTCAAAAACGTCTTGGTGCCCCATCTTGGCGAGGGCAAGCGCAGAATAAACTCTGATGTTGTGATTTTCATGCTCGAGTAGTTTACGAAGGCGAGGAATTTCTTGCTGGGCTTGGATTTCGCCCAAGACATAAATCGCAGAAAGTTGATCGTCGAGCTCTTTGGATTCGAGAAGCGCCACGAGGCGAATCAGGAGTTTGAGGCGATAGCGTTTGAATTGCCAAAGTGCGATAAGGGTATTGGCACGAACTCTGACATGATCATCGACGAGGTATTTTTCGAGGAAATAAGCGGTCGATGTGTCGTGAAAAAATCCCATCACATAAACCGCATCGGCTCGAAT
>CAZJIT010000013.1:0-11370 GCA_964546155.1 uncultured Candidatus Peribacteria bacterium | reverse complement strand
AAAAAATAAATCTGACGCCGGAGCAGAAAAATGCCGTGGAGAAAATCAGTGCGGGGGGGAAGTTTTTGATACGGGGAGTGACCGGCTCGGGCAAAAGTGTGATTTATCGGGAGGTGGCGGAAAATGTGAGGAAAAAAGATCAGGGGGTGGTGATTCTCGTGCCGGAAATCTCGCTCACGCCACAGCTTTTCAGTTTTTTTGCGCAGAAATTTGGGGAGGGGGAAATCGCAATGTGGCACTCGGGATTGACCGAAAGCGAACGTGAAAAGATTTGGTACAAAATCCACAGCGGGGAAATAAAAATCGTGGTTGGAAGCAGGTCGGCACTGTTTTTGCCGGTGCAAAATCTGGGGCTGATCGTGATGGACGAGGAGCACGAGTGGACTTACAAACAGGATCAGTCGCCGAGATACGACGCTCGCACCGTCGCCAAGAAAATGGCTGATGAGCACGGTGCGATTTTGATCATGGGAAGTGCGACACCTCGAGTCGATACCTACGCCGATAAATCTCTGGAGAAAATCGAGCTGAAAAAAAGAATCGGGGAAACAAAAATGCCGAACGTAGAAATCGTGGATTTAAGGAAACAGAAAAAATCTGTGGGGATTATTTCTGATAAACTCGCAAATGCAATCGGGAAAACTCTGGAAAAAAATGAGCAGGTGCTTTTGTTTCTGAATCGGAGAGGAAGTGCGGGGTCGATGGTGTGTACCGAGTGCGGTCATCGTGAGGAATGTCCGAACTGCGACACGGCACTCGCCTATCACGAGCAGGGAAATAAAAAAGCACTGATTTGTCATCTGTGTGGCTATCTCAAGCGACCCGGAAATGTGTGTGAACACTGCGGAAGTGCGAGTGTGAAGTTGGTGGGATTCGGGACGCAGAAGCTGGAGCAGGAGCTCAAAACAAAATTCCCAGAGGCAAAAATCGCTCGAGCGGACAGGGACACTACCACGAATCACAAAAAATTTCATAAAATGTACGATGATTTCAGATCTGGAAAAATAGATATTTTGCTCGGGACGCAGATGATTGCACAGGGACTGGATTTCCCTGAGGTGAGCTTGGTGGGGGTGATTTTGGCGGATATCGGACTGCACATGCCGGATTTCCGGACGAATGAAAGAATGTACAATCTGCTCACGCAGGTCAGTGGTCGCAGTGGACGCAGGGAGAAGCAGGGGCAAGTGATTATTCAAACGTATAACCCTGAGCACCCCGTGATAAAATCGGTGGCGGATCATGATTATGGTGAGTTTTTTGCGGAGGAAATAAAAGTGCGCAAGGAGCATCGCATGCCACCTTTTCGTGAGATTGTAAAATTTATCGTGGTGAATAAAGAAAAGCAAAAGGCTTACGATACTGCCAAAAATCTCGAGTTGCGGTTGCGGAAATTATTGAATGAGAAAGATGAAATCTACACGGCACCGGCGCTCACTCCGAGAAAATACGGACAATATTATTGGCATGTGGTCGTGTTTGCGGACAGAGTCGAGAAGCTTTTTGCGGCGCTGAAGGAGGGTGAAAAAATACGCATCGATGTGGAGCCGAGTGATGTTGTGTAGAATTTAAAAATATTTTAAAATGTAGGCATGGCTGAAGATTTTGAGATACAACATACCGAAAATAATGAAAGTGGCGAAGTCACCGCTGAGGCCGTGGAAAAACTGGCGAAACAGCTTCAGGGTAATGGCGGTCATTTTGCGCAACGTGAGGAAAAGGTGCGTCAAATGAATCGGAATGCGGCACACATTATGGTAAAAATGCTAAAATCTCCCGGCAAGGGAACTTTGGCTAAATTGATGGCGAAAGCGATTCACGAGGGCAATCCCCCTGCGCTGGTTTTGGGTGTGGCGAGTTTGTATTGCCATGAGATTAATCCGGAAATGCGTCGTGAGGATATGTTAATTTTCGAGAAAAACAGCTGGCCGAGTGAACATCGGGAGAGGCTTGAGGATTGGGAGAGGATTGTGGTGGCGAGTTTGGAGCACTGTGTAGATGAATTTAGAAAATTGGTGGAAGAAAAAAATTCACTGCCTGATTTGGCGAAACTGATAAAATATGTGATCGAGAAATCTTGTCATTTGGAAAATGTGAATGGCGAGATGTTGGTGAACGGATTAGCGAATTTGGTAAAATAAAAAGCCCGACATTTCGTCAGGCTTTGTTTTTTTGTTTAGCGCTTGTTTATTTCCTTGATCGCACGCTCGAGAACCGGATCACTGTATTGGTTACCCGTGTCCTCGACCTCGACCGTCGGCTCGATGCCGATTTCATTGATGCAGGTTTCGGCGTTACTTGTCCAGCGTGCAACGGAGAGTTTGAGGACGCTACCGTCGCTCATCGGATAAAGACGCTGTGCAGTGCCCTTTCCGTAGCTTTGCTCACCCACGATGATTGCGTTTTTGTCTTCTTTGAGAGTGAGAGAAATAATCTCTGAGGCCGAAGCTGTGCCGCCGTTTTGGAGGACGGCAACCGGCATATCCCCGAGGTAAATTTCTGAACCGGCAGACTCGTAACGAAGTGTGCTCTCGTCCCCGAACCAAACTCGGAAAATCGGTGTGTTTTCTGGGAAGAAATAATTGAGAATCTTGGCAGCGGCATCGATGTAACCACCCGGATTGTCACGCAAATCCAAAATAATCCCTTGAGGATTTTTTTTCATCGCTTCCTCGACCGCCTCGGCAAACTTGTCGCCCACGTTGTCAGTAAATTCGTAAATGCTGATGATGGCGACGTTGTCACGATATTCCCAATCGACAACCGGAACCTCGATGTGAGCACGTGTGATGATGATGTCGATCAAACTACCATCTCGCTCAAAAGTGATTTTCACGTCTGTGCCGGCAGGACCTTTGATTAGGCGGGAAATCTCGTAGCTGTCCAACCCCTCGGTGGATTTACCATCTACTGCTTTGATGATGTCCCCTGACTGCACTCCCGCTTTTTCGGCCGGAGAGCCGTTGAGTGGAGCGACGATTACCATCTCATCGTTTTCGTTCATTTCCATGTAAGTCCCGATCCCCTCGAACTCACCGGCAAGGTCGTCGTTGAATGCTTCGGATTGGGCAGGTCGCTGGAAACTGCTGTGCTTGTCGCCGAGTCCTTTGATCATGCCCTCGATCGCACTGTAACGCACGTCTTCGTACCTCAGGCTATCTCCTTTGTAATAATCTGAATGAATCAAATCCCAAATACTCTGGAGAATCTCGAGCTCATTGCTCACCCCGCCGAGCTCGATGGAAATCGTGCCTGAATTGAAATTGCTGGTTCCCATGAGTGAGGTGCGATAAACCCAAGTCGCCGCTTCGCCACGAGTCAGGCGGAAATTTGCACCGAAATATTTGCTATCGGACGGCTCGACGAGTGTGAGGTCGAGCGCCTTCTGAACCAAGGCACGATCTGTGTCTTCTTTGAGATCCATGAACTTGTCTGCCTCGGAATGAAAAAGTGGCACTGGAATTCCCTCCACGTACATCAGCCACTGCAAAGCCTCAAGACGGGTCATGTACGCCTTTGGGTTGAAGTAGTTTGCGTTGCGATCGACGATGCCAAGCTCGACTGCCCGAGCCACGTACGGAGCGTAATCACTCTGTGCATTCACGTCTAGGAAATAATATTTTGTGTCGTAAGTTTTGGGATTGAAAGACTGATTGCGGAGAATCCAACGCAAATAATCGCCTTTCATGATTGGCATGTTGCCATTGAAAATAATGGAGCTGTCCTCGATCACACCGTGGTCGATGAGGTGGTCGGTCGCTCGCTCGAGCAGAGAGCCGGTATCCACATCACGATACGCATACGCCGGCGCAACCTGAAAAATATTCGCAAGGGCAAACACACCGATAAGTATTTTTTTGTTTAGCATTTTTGAAATAAAATTATGAATTACCTTGGAGTTTGCGCTGGAGCTCGGCGATTTTGTCCGCTTCGGCTTGGCGTTTTTCTTCCTCCTGTTTTTGAGATTCGACGTCTTTCCATTCGGACATTTTTTGCATTTCGAGCTCGGAAATCTGCTCGGAGTGTTTTTCTTCGAGTTTGGAAAATTTGGTTTTTTCTTCCTGAAAAATCTCAATCAAGCGGTCAATCTGCGCCTGTGAAAGTGTCGGAATTTTTTCGATGATTTTGAGTTTTTCGGACTTGGTGAGGGAAACAGACTGCGAGAGTAATTGCAAAAACAAACCGTCGTCAAAAGTGGTGTCAGGGTGTGGTGGAATCTGAATCGCCGCCGTATCGATCGGCTCGCCGAGTCCGGCCGGAAGCTGTCCGTCGTCACCTATCGGCTTGATAACCGCGCTGTCGTCAGATGTATTTTGTGGGTCTTGAGTTGTATCGTTCATGATTTTTATTTAAACACGATACAAGCAATTTAGCGGTAAGTGGCGATTTGGGCAAGAGCTAGTTCGTTTCCAAATTGGAAACTCTTTGATTGATTTGCTCTAAAATATTGGCATTTTGTTTTACTTTTTCAGCAATGGAGATTTTGATTTGCGGGGACTGGTTTTTGAGTTCGATAAAAATGCTCTGCACGATGCCGAGATATTCGAGATTGAGGTAATCGAGCGGGGTGAAAATTTGGACGTTTTGACGGTCGCCGACCTGATAATCCCACCATGACAAGCGAGTCGCATCGAGAACGATTTCGGGCAGAGGTGCGGTGTTGGTTTGTGGGGTTTGGGTCGCTCCTGAGCTGGTGTAAATGTATTTCGAGAAAAATCCGATCTCGGCGATGGAGGCTGGGTCTGAGTTGGTGTAATAAGTGCCTGAGCTGTCTTTTTCGAGAATGTGATTGGCAACTTCGGAAACATTGCGTTCCCATTCCCAAGAAATGATGTTGCTCATTTTGCCGTCGAGATAATCGTAATTCAAAAGTGTAGAGTGGGTCTTGCCGGTTTGGTTACTGAAATCAAGTTTTCGATTACAGATGCGACACTCGCCTTTGATTTTGGTTATTTGCTGAAGCAGATCAAGAATGACTGTGCCTTTTTTGACGGTGAGGTTGATGCTTTCAGTGAGATCGTTTTTGCCGAGTGAAAAAGGCAGAGGCGAAATCAAATCGGTATGTCCAAAAATGCGAGAAATGACTGTGTTGATGCTAACACCTGAGGAGTAATCCCAGTTGTCCTCGATCAGGCGATACTGGAGATAACCCAAATAATCCACTGCCTGAAAAATGATTTTGGTGTTGTTTTGGGTGATGGAGGTGACGATCCCCTCAAAAATAATATGGTCTGTTTCAGCGACGGTGTGCACGACTTGAATGTGTTTGCCTAAAATGAGTAAACCCGAGGTGAGGTGTGGGTCGTTGTAGCTCAGCGCAAAAGTACATTTTCCGGAATTGTTGAGGTGGGACTCGCAGCTGAACTCGAGTAAATCGCAAACTTGTGTGAGGGGGGTTAGGTCTTGACCGTAAAAATTTATGTGCATGGGATTTTTTTAATTTGGGGATATGTTGGACTAAAATAAAAAATCGTAAACCTAAAATATTGATTTGCAGTTTGGTGGCGTTTGGACTAAAATTCACCCGCACCCATAGCTCAATTGGATAGAGCGTCGGTCTTCGGAACCGCAGGTTGGGGGTTCGAGTCCCTCTGGGTGCACCAGTTGCAGTTCATTTTTTGAGCTTTTTTTGGTATAATGTGAGCAATGCAAAATATTATTTCAGTTATTATCTTGGCGACGGCACTCTCTCTGGGCTTGAATATTTTTTTGAAAAGAAAAGGGATTGAGTCGATTATCGGATATGTCATTACGGGAGCGGTGATTGCTTATTTTTTGGATTTGCATGAGAAAAATGAAAGTCTGAATATCATCGCTGAATTTGGAATTGCTTTTTTGATGTTTAGTATCGGGCTGGAGTTTTCTTTGCATAAATTACACACCATAAGAAAGAGGGTTTTTTTGTACGGAGGGTTGCAGTTTGCACTTACTTCTGGGATATTTTTTACGATTTTTCACTGGGGAATGCAGCTGGGAATGAGAGCGAGTTTGATTTTGGGTTTTGGCTTGGCGATGAGCAGTACGGCGATTGTGCTGAAACTACTGAACAAAAAAAATAAAATCAAAACGACTTACGGGAAAAATGCGGTGGGGATTTTGCTTTTTCAGGATATGGCGGTGATTCCGATTTTGATTATGGTTTCGGTTTTTGCGCAGGGTGGTCAGAGTCTAGATGAAATGATTTTGCAAACTCTGGGAAGTGCGGTGGTGGTGCTGTTTTTCTTGTGGCTGGGTGGATTTTATATCGTGCCGTATGTGATGAAACTCGTGACTAATCCGCACTCGAATGAGCTTTTTATGACGACGATGCTTTTGATTATTGTTGGGTCGGCACACTTGGCGAATATTTTTGGTTTCAGTTATTCGCTGGGGGCTTTTGTTTCGGGTTTGCTTGTCGCTGAAACGAAACACAAAGAGCAGATTAAAAATGATTTGATGCCTTTTCGCAATGTACTTTTGGGTGTGTTTTTTGTGACGGTGGGCATGCAGCTTAATTTGGCGTTTATTCCGGGGCATGTCGGGGAAATTTTGGGGGTGATGTGCGTGCTCATTCTCGTGAAAATGCTGATTATTTATTTGGTGATGCGTCGCATGTATGAATTCAGTACCTCTCTGCGTACGGCGATTATTTTGGCGCAAGTGGGTGAATTCAGTTTTGCGATTTTTGAGCTGGCGAGGATCAGGGGTGTGCTTGCCGAGAGTGAATTAATGCAAATAATCATCATTGCGATAGTTTTGAGTATGGTTTTGGCGAGTTTGGTTTTCACTTATTTGGAGCCGATCATGCACAATGCCAGTCATGCTCGAAAAATGATTTTGGAAAGAGGGAAAAAATGATAGAATCAAAATATGAAAAAATATTTTGCTTTTGCGGTGGGTTTGGTGGGGTTTTTGCCGGTGAATTGTTGGGCGCTCGGTAGCGCTGATTTGGCGGTGGAGCTGGGTGAGGACGTGGAGGTTTTTGTGGGTGAGAAGTTTCACATCGGGGTGAAATCCGCCTACGACAAAACTGAAACTTGTGCGAAGTTTTTTTATGATTGGCGACAGAGCAAAGGCCCGATCACGGCAACTCCGCTCAACAATGACGTGCTCAATCCTGAATTTCAAATCAACACCGTGGGCGAATATGTTTTTTCCTTGGCGATCGAAACGAGATGCGAGGGTGTGGAAAATACCCGCTCTGAGAGTGACAAAATAAAAATTACGGTGAAAGAGAGGGAAAATCTTGAGGAGAAAAATTACACACATGAAATCCTGCCAAACAAAATAAATCTCACGGCTGATGGGGCGGATTCTTGGGATTTGAATTTTTACGTTGGGAATGATGACGAAAAGCCAAGTGATGAAAAAATCGAGTTTACGCTGAGTAGTGAGGACGAGTTGCTCAAGGATAATTTAGGTAAGTTGGATACGCTGAACAAGGTTACGAAAAATGGAATGATGGCGCTGACCTACACCGCTCCGCAAATCACAGAAAAAAACTGGTCGGGGAGCGTGCAGATTTTGGCGAAAAGTGCGTACGGTGAAGCCACTGCGCAGATTCAGCTTGTTTCTGATGAGAAGGACTACGGGGCTGAGCTGAAAGTGGCGCAAAATGTTTTCGGGTTACCGTATCTGGCGAAGAACCAAAGGACTCTAGGTCTGATAAATCTCGAGATTTTGGAGGAGGACGAAACGGAAATCGGGGTGGTGAATGTGAAGTTGAACGGTGAAAATATTTATCATGAGGAGAAGATTTTTTTCAGGGAATGGACGGAGGCTCAGCGGGAAAATTTGGAGGACGAGGTGAGTTTTTATTTCGTGCCGAAGGAGGAAGAAAATAAACTCGAGGCGCAAATTGAAATCGGAGGAAAAATTATTATTTTGGAAAAGAATTTCAAGGCCTATGATGTGGAAAATCTAGAACTGGAAATCGTGGCTCTGGCAGAGGGGAAATGGGCGAATGAAGTTGCGTTGAATTTGGAGGAGAATTTGCGGGAGATGGTGAAGTTTCTCGAGGAAAGAGCGATGACTGAAGTGACGACCAAAAATTCTCTCGGGGCTGTGCCGGTTATCGCCAAGGATAAAATCAGTGAGGAGATGATTGTGGTTTTGCCGGAGGGGTATGATGGCGATATTTTGACTGAGAAAAATATCCACGCTGATGGCGATAAGTGTGAGTTGGCGGAGGTTTATTTTAGGAGTTTGGCGAGGGAAAATGAGAACCAAATCTCGGACGAAGGTGTGTGGATAAAATCTGAAACTGAAAATATAAATGATAAAGGTTATGTAAAAATAAATGCCGAAGTGGCGAGTTTGTTATCCAAAAATAAAGGGGCAGGGATTCCTTACGACACAGCTTGGGCGAGTTTGGCGAAGCTGAGAAGTGTGGGGAGTTATGCGGATTTGCAGAGGAGTCACTGGTCGTATCCGTACCTGCGAGAGATGATTGGGCGTGGGATTATTTCGGGATATGATGATGCGACGGTGCGTCCTGATCAGCAGATTACGAGGGCTGAATTTGTGAAAATTCTGCTCAGTAGCGGGAAAGTGCAAACTGATATCGTGCAAAATAATGTGAATTTCTTGGACATGAGTGGGGTGGATTGGTCGATGCCGTACGTCGAAAAAGCGGTGCGTCGTGGCTTGGTGAGCGGATATGCCGACGGGACTTTTCGTCCGAACAAGTCTATCAGCAGGGCGGAGGCGGTGAAGATTCTCGCAGAATATCTAAATCTGGAAATGCCTGAAAACGCCGAGAGCACCTTCTCGGACGTGGAAAGTGAGGCGTGGTATGCGCCGTACGTGGAGGCGATTCGCAGTGCGGAAATAATCACAGGTTATGCCGACGGGACTTTTCGTCCGGAAAATGCAATCACTCGTGCGGAGGCTAGCAAGATAATTCAGCTCGCAGTTTTCGGAAAATAATTATTCGTCACTCCCCCAGCGCCATTTCAGTTCGCCTTTTGTTTTTGGCTTGGAGATGATGCTAAAAATAGCGGTGAGAATAAAAAGGTCGAAAATAAAACGCAGACCTTGCTCGTTGGTTATTTCCGGATTAGAAAATCCATTGAGGTAGGCGGAGAGCGTGATTAGCGCCACGAGGAGCAGGGTGAGCAACCAGCCCTCCCAGCTGATCGGGAAAAATCCCCAGCCGTATCTTTTTGGTTTGAACCAGTATTTTGTCATTTTATTCTTTGATTAAAGTTATGATTTTTGCACTTGGGAAATTACCTCGACCGCTAAATTTCGTCAGCTCGACGATAACAGCAATCGAATCCACCTGCGCTCCGGTTTTTCGGATCAATTCATGAGCTGTTTGCAGGGTTTTGCCGGTGGCTATCAGTTCATCGATAATCAAAACGTGATCGTTTTGGTCTAAATTATTTGGGAGGAGAGAGAGTGCTTGGTCGCTCGCAGGTATGGGCAAAAAATCAGTTCCGTTTACGTTTGTGAGCGATTTTTTCTGCATGGAATAAAAAGGCACGCCGAGCTGATTTGCCACCGCACTGCCCAAAACAAAACCCACACCACCAACCCCCACCACTGCCGTCAGAGAATTATCCGACTGAGAAACAAACTCCCCCACCACAAAATCCACTGCCTCGGGAGTGGACATCAGATCGCTGAGATCACAAAAAAGCAGGTCGCCTTGTGGTCGGAAATGAATGTAATTTTTCAGATTCATAAAATATTTTAACCACGAAAATCGCTGAATTCCTCGGGTGTGAGGTATTTTTTGGCGAGCTTGGTATTTGATGTCAGTGTATCCTGAAGTTTAGTCGCTTCGATGGCACGTCGCTCCACCAACCTGTCTATTTTTTCTTCCAGGCGCATGGCTTCACGAGCCAGTTGATCTATTTTCTTTATGGAATTTTTGATACGAAGAGGAGTTGCCATTCCTCGTATGCCGGTCAGCTCTTTTTGGTAGAGCTTGTGTCCCTCGAGATAATACTCGGCTTCATCTGCGATTTTGTCTGGATTGATGCGATTGATACGTGCTTTTGTAATTCTTGGCATGGCTTTATTATACCGCAAAATTAACTTTTTGCACTATTTTTTGTTATTTTCCAAAATAGACAAAATCTGCCTAATCATCTCCCTGTCCTTAGCGCTCTCACGCCGAAGTTCACTGACCACCTCAGACAGATCAGAGCTGAGCTTGATTTCATTGTGATTACCAGTGATGAGGGCAATCATTCCTTCTTTTTTTTTGGCTTTGTGGAGAGCTTTTTCCAGCCCGTCATTGTCAAAACCAAAATCTTCTATGGAAGACAGCATTGACTAAATATTAAAAATATTTAAGTAAAATTTAAGCATTAAAAACTTACAACAAAAAACTTAAAACTACCTTAAAAAACAGCTTTAAATTACTTGCTTTATTTGTGAAGAAGTGATTTGATTAGTTTCTTTACCAAGGCTTGATCCTCTGCGGGCATAGAGGCGATCTGATCACCCAAATCCCCACTCGAGGAGCTGCCGAGATTGACTTCATTGTGATTACCCCTGATGACGATGTGGTTTTGGTTCAGGATTTTTTGGGCGTCCTCGATTTGCCATTTCGCCAGCTGAATCTGCGCCTCATCACGAGTCAGCCTCTGCAGCTTGGTCAGGATTTTGATCCAATTGGCAGTGCTGATCGGACGCTTGCCGGAAAGCATCATGCTGAGATACGGCTGCGGAATGCTGGTCAGCGCAGAAACCTGCGTCAGGGTCAGCTCGCTCTCGGTAATAATTTTTTTCAATCTTTTTTGCATGCTTTTATTTTATAACATTTTGTTATAAAAATGCAAGAGATTTGATTTGAAATGTTATATCTTTTTGTTATATTTGGATTAGCTTAATATTTAATTTAGAATCATGTCCAAATCCAGACTGTATTCCCCTGCACGCATTATCATCGCAAAAAAGATAATTGCAGACTACGTTTCTCGCACAAAACCGAAGCAAATTCTCCTGCTTTGCACACCTGAAGAAATTGATAAGGCTTGTCGTGATATTATTCGTGATATGTAAATTTTTTTATTTTTTAATATATCATTTTGATATGAATGAGAGAAAAAGAAACTATGAAAAAGAGTGGGACGACTTGGCGGAGATGATTTTTGAGGAGAGATTTTTGCGGGGGCAGCACTATCCTCCGCAATCAGAAAAGTGGAAATTTAAAATTAATAATCGCAGAAAATGAAACAAAATAAGCCAAAATGGATCGCAGAAAATGTCTGGTGTGAACTAAATGAGCGAGAGAAAAATTATTGCCGGTTGCGGAATGAAGGGCTGGGAGAAGCCGAAATGCAAAAGGAAATGGCGTTTCGATGCGGGAGGACTTGGCGGTATTTTCAGGCGCAGCTTCGTAAAAAAATTTTCGGATAAGAAAAAGGGCAGCACGTT
>CAZJIT010000012.1:11466-11980 GCA_964546155.1 uncultured Candidatus Peribacteria bacterium | reverse complement strand
GACTTGGTTGGATCCGCATTATATCGGGGGATATTTGGCTTTTGTCAGTACTTTTCTCACTTCGCAATTCCTCAAAAACAAAAATGACAGACTGGCTCTCGGCGGAATAATTTTATTTTTAATTATCGCCCTGTATTTCACATTTTCGAGGTCGGGATATTTGGCTCTGGGAGCTGGTTTGACGTGCGTGGCACTCTTGCAGGCACGCTGGCTCATCGGCGTAGGATTTTTGGGATTAATGATAATCCTCGGCAGCGGCACCCGAGCGAGCGAGCGCATTTGGGACATGGCAGATTCATTTACGGCGTTATTCGGCTCTGAAACAACCGTACTCGACCCCACATCACGCCTGCGTATCGAAAACTGGAACGAGGGGCTGGAAGTCGTGGCAGAAAATCCATTTTTGGGAACCGGGTACGGCACCTACGGGGAAGTCCAGTGGGAAAAGGGCAACCTGATGAGCCAAGATGCGCACCACGCCAGCGGAGCCGACAGCTCCCTGCTCACCGTTTGG
>CAZJIT010000012.1:0-11456 GCA_964546155.1 uncultured Candidatus Peribacteria bacterium | reverse complement strand
GTTTGGGCGACCACCGGCACGCTCGGGCTGATTTTTTATTTTGGTTTCGCTTTTTCATTTATTTTCTCGTTACTAAAGACTCGTAAATCGGCTGTGGCTTGCGGAATATTGGCTGGACTGACGGGAATTTTTGTGCACAGTTTTTTCGTCAATTCGTTATTTTTCACCCTCATCTTGGCGGGAATTTTACCAATTTTGGCATTGGCGCAACAAAAAAAGCGCTCGTAATGAACGCTTTGTTTTGAAGTTGAATTAAGCCTCCTCCACCGGAATCACGCTCACGATGTTGCGGCGTACGTGACGACCGTCAAACTTCACGAGCTTCTTTTTCTTGAAATCCACAAAACCATCTGCAGTCGCAAAAAGTGTGTGATCCTTGCCAGTGCGAACATTTTCACCAGCGGTGTAAGCTGTACCACGCTGACGAATAATGATGCCACCCGCTAGGATAGACTCCCCACCAAACTTCTTAACGCCGAGGCGTTGACCAGGTGAATTCCGCAGATTCGAGGCGGTTCCACCTGCCTTTTTATGTGCCATTTTTTAGTTGATTAGTTTTAGATACGAAGAGAATTTACAGATTTTTGGGGTGAAATGCAAGAGAATTTTGCCCAAAATAAATGGAGCCACCTGTCGGGCTCGAACCGACGACCCATTGTTTACAAAACAATTGCTCTACCAACTGAGCTAAGGTGGCTCACTGACAAAACCTAGTTTACGGATTTTTGCCCCCGAGTCAATACTTTTTTAGGCTGAAATTATTTTGATGAATTTGCGCTTACCAAACTGGACTACCCGCCCCTCCCCGATCTCGTATTCCGCATTGAAATCCTCGACTTTTTCACCGTCAATCTTGACTCCGCCCTGCTTAACAAGGCGACGTGCTTCAGATCCGCTCACGTCCATTTTCTCGAGAATTTCTGCATCGATTACTTTGAAATTGCCAGATAATTTCAGCTCGGAAATATCGTCCGGAGTACCTTTGTCTTGGAACATGCGGTTGAATTCTTCCTCGGCTTTATCGGCTTCCTCTTGCGAGAAAAAGAACGAAACGAGTTCCTTCGCCAACTCAACTTTGAGATTGCGAGGATTTTCTCCGTCTTTGAGACGCCTCCTTACCTCCGTTAATTTCTCAAGAGAAACCGTAGTACAAAGCTCAAAACCACCCTCGATCATACCGTCTGTCCAGCTCATCACCGCCCCGAACATATCCTTCGGGGTTTGATTGAGCGCAACCATATTTCCGGTTGTTTTACCCATTTTCTCACCGGTACTATCTGCTAAGAGTTTGTTTGCCAAGACGAATTTTTCCTTATCCAGAAGAGCTTTTTCGAGAGTGCGACCTGCCAACATATTGAAAATTTGGTCATTGCCACCGATCTCGCCATCGACCCCGCCATCAACAATGCGACAACTATCATAACCCTGCATAAGCGGATACATGAACTCGTGCACATAAATCGGCTTGTTGTCCTTCATGCGCTTGTCAAACATATCGCGCTCGAGCATACGCTGTACGGTAAAATTACTGGATAACTCAACTACATCGGCAAATGTCATCTTGCCCAGCCACTCAGAATTAAATTTTAGAATCGCAGGATTTTCGCCCTGGAAGTCAATAATCTTGCTCGCCTGTTCCTGATAAACTTTGCAATTCTCGAGAACTTGCTCGCGAGTGAGTTTCTTGCGCACAGCGGATTTGTCAGTCGGGTCACCGATCATTCCCGTGAAATCCCCGATCAACAAAATAATCTGATGCCCGAGTTTCTGGAATTGACGGAGCTTGAAAAGCTGAACGATATGCCCCAAATGCAAGGTTGGCCCCGTCGGATCAATGCCTAAATAAAGCGTTAGTTTGTCGTTTTCGAGTCTGTGGCGAAGGTATTTTTCGCTTGGGTAAATCGCCTCCACACCTCGAGTCAGAAGTTCATCAATTTGTGATTTTTTATCCATAATTTCCGGTTTTTGTTTACATTATGCCTCGATTATAGCAAACTGAGTGTGCAAAATAAAATTAAAAATATGACTGAACTCTCTCTGTACACCGATGGTGGCTCACGCAGTAATCCCGGACCGGCCGCAACTGGTGGCGTGATCAAAGACGAAAATGGCAAAATTATCGAAACTTTTGGGACATTCTTGGGGGTGGCAACCAACAACCAAGCTGAGTATCGTGCACTGATCGAAGGGCTTGGTTTAGCACTAAAACACAAACCAACCCGACTCAAATGCTATCTCGATTCTAAGCTGGTGGTCGAACAATCCCTTGGACGCTGGAAAAGTAAAAATGCCGAATTGCGTCCACATATCATGGAGATCCAAAAAATACTTTGCGAGCACCCTGAGGTCACGCTCGAACACGTGCGCCGAGAACAAAACAAAGACGCAGACATGATGGTAAATCAAACTTTGGACGCAAACATCTAAGGTATTGACAAAAACAAAATAGGTGTATAGGATAACTGCACAACATTGGGAATTCTCTGAATTTACTCTGTTGCCCGTGATTTGTGATTTATCAGCCCCCCTGAGAAGCGCAAATCGCACCCCATTTGGTTGCTTCTTGTCTTCCCCTCGAGAAGCAACCTTTTTTAAAACAATGACATCTGAACAGAATCGTCTTCGTGTTTTTTGGTTTTATTCCTTTTGTTTTGCAGTTTTTGGAGGCGATTGATTATCGAGCGCAATCCGAGTTTTTCGAGGAAATCGATGACGTTTTGATTTGAGATTCCGTCAAGTTCAAATTCACTCCACTCGAAATCAAAAGGCACGTCATGCCTGAGTTGCGCCATTTCTTGGGTAAAAAATGCGTCGATTTTCCCCTGCTCGAGCTTGTTTTTTTCGCAAGCAGACAACTCGCCTAAATGCTCGTAAATTCCAGACAGGGTCTGATATTTTTGCAATAATTTGCTCGCACCTTTTTCGCCGATTCCGTTCACGCCCGACAAATTGTCGGATTTGTCACCGAGTAGCGCCTTGTAATCCACAAACTGAGTTGGCGTCACCCCGTAGCGTTTTTCGACTAGCTCGGGTGTGTAGATTTTGGCATTGCGATAACCTCCGTGGAGATCGTGCACGACTGTTTTATTGGTCACGAGCTGAAGTGCGTCACGATCAGAAGTAACCAAAATAACCTCAAAATCGTCATCGGATCGCTCTGCCTGAGTCGCTAAAGTCGCCAAAATATCGTCCGCCTCGAAACCGTCCACCATGATTTTTTTAATCCGCATTTCATCTAGGGTCTGATAAACTTTCGGTATTTGATCATAAAAATCATCGCTCGGCTTGGTGCGTCCGGCTTTGTAGGTATCACATTTTTCCTTGCGAAAAGTCGGCGCCTTGGTGTCGAACGCCACTGTAAAATAATCCGGATTTTCGACATCAAGAATGGTGAGAAAAACTGACAGAAAGCCGAAAACTACATGAACGGGAGCGCCGTCCGGAGAATTCAGCGGGGTTACGGCATGATAAGCCCGATGCAAAAGCGCATTGCCATCTAAGATAACTAATTTTTTACTTGACATTTAGAGGAATAAGTATTATAAATACACTCTGATCAAAAACTATAAACAAAATACACTGATTTTAACCAGAAACCAAATGTCAGCCGAAGAAAGAAATAAATCATCGGAAAATACAGATACAATTGAGTCTTCAATTGGTGAAATTCGTGTTGAATTGGGTTCAGCCATTGAGCAAAAAAAACTTCCTGAAAGTAATCAACAATTTGCCAAGATGATGGAAACTAAGCTAGAAGGTCTGATAGGTGCTCTGACAGAGTGTGATGAGAAAAAAACTTTGGAAGATGAGCTGGATAAAGTGCATGGAATTATGGGATTTGGAGGACAAGAATCAAATGAGAGAGAAGATCTGGAAAATATATATAAGGTATTTCAGGGCATACTGGAAAACATAAAAGAAAATGAAAATTTGATTGATGACAATCATATTTTGCCAAAGTACAAAGACAATAAACTACAATTCATAGAAAATATGATTGCGCACATACGCAACATACATGATAACTTTGAACAGAAAATCTCCCAGCCAGAATAGTTAATCTCCCCTTTATCTTGAAACGAATTTACTCTACACTCTAAGCATGCTAGCCAAAATCAAATCTTTTGCAATCGTAGGAATAGAGTGCGTACCGGTAGAAGTTGAGGTCGGAATCTCAGGAGGATTACCGAAGGTTAACATAGTGGGCCTTGGTGATACTGCGATCCAAGAAGCTCGTGAGCGTGTTAGGCTCGCGATTATTCAGAGTGGATTTGAGTTTCCAAGAGGAAAAATCACCATCAATCTCGCTCCGGCTGATCTCAAAAAAAATGGTCCGCATTATGATCTCCCGATTGCGTTGGGAATATTGGTTGCTTCGGGACAAATTCCAGGTGATCTTTTGGAGGACACTGCTTTTGTGGGTGAATTAGCTCTGGGAGGGAAAACTCGTCACATCAATGGCGCACTTTCTATCGCTTCTGCAACGGTAAATAATCATATTAAAAAATTATTTTTACCAAAGGACGATGCCAAAGAAGCCAGTTTGGTTCCAGATTTGGAGGTTTATGGTATTGGCAGTCTGAAAGAAATTACAAATTATGCGCAAGGTGAAGATCAGCTTGAACAACAGCCTGCCATGACGATTGGTGAGCTGACAGATCAGATTGAATATGCTGATGATATGTCTTTTGTGCGTGGGCAAGAACATGCCAAGCGTGCTCTGGAGATTGCGGCGGCAGGTAGTCATAATGTGCTCATGAATGGTGCTCCGGGTGCAGGTAAAACTCTTTTGGCACGAACATTTCGCACGATTTTACCGAAACTGACTCTGGGAGAGGCACTTGAGGTTACAAAGATTTATTCCATTGCGGGGCTTTTACCTAAAAATAAAGCACTCGTGACTGAGCGACCATTTCGTCCGGTGCATCATACCGCTTCGGCAGTGAGTATCGTCGGTGGCGGAACAAATCCTGCTCCGGGAGAGATTTCTTTGAGTCATCGTGGAGTTTTATTCTTGGACGAGTTGGCGGAATTCCCTGGGCAAGTGCTTGAGGTTTTGCGCCAACCACTTGAGGATCATGTCATGACGGTCAGTCGTGCCAGCGGGACTTATGTTTTCCCGGCGCAATTCACGCTGATCGCAGCGATGAATCCGTGTCCTTGTGGGTTTTATAATGTGCCAAATGCACCCAAGCCATGTACTTGTAGTCCGGGTGCGATTACTCGTTATCAAAAGAAAATCTCCGGCCCGCTGATGGATCGCATTGATTTATACGTTGATGTTCCGCCGGTGCAAATTGATAAGCTGACAGAGAGTCACCATGTGGGCGAAAGCTCAGAGTCAATCCGAGAACGTGTGCAAAAAGCACGTGATATCCAAAGTGAAAGGTTTGCAAAAATAAATATTTCGTCTAACTCGGAAATGTCCGGCGAGCAAATCAAAAAATACTGTCCACTGTCTGAGGAGCAAAAGGAATTTCTCAAGCAGGCGATGCGCCAACTTCGCATGTCTGCTCGTGGTTTTCATAGGATTCTGAAGCTCGCCCGCACGATTGCGGATCTGGATAACTCTCCGGAAATCAAGGACGAACATTTGGCTGAGGCACTGCAGTATCGCCCGAAAATCGCGGAAATGTAAAAGCGACCCAATCGGATCGCTTATTTTTTATGCCTTTTTCTTGCGCCCTTTCCAGCCTCCCCCACTCGGCTTTGTTGTGGCAATTATTTCTTTGACCTCCTCAAGCGTCATGTCTTTGGCTTTTTCTTTTTGTTCCTTGGTCAGCTTGTAATTTTTCTTATCGTGCTTGATGTAAGGCCCGAAACGACCATCTAGAATAGAAATATCTTCGTCTTCCCAAATCTTGATTTTCATCTTCTCCTTGCGCTCAATCTCGGATTGCACAATCTCAAGCGCACGCTCTAAAGAAATTTCCAGCGGATCATCTTCGCGAATTGAGTAAAAATTACTCTTGATCTTCACATACGGACCGAAACGCCCACGATTAACTATGACATCGTTACCATCTTTATCTTGCCCAAGAGTACGTGGCAAATCAAACAACTTCAGCGCTTCCTCCAGAGTAATATCCTGCATGGATTGCCCCTTGAGAAGTGAGGCGAATTTCGGTTTTTCAGCATCGTCCTTGGTGCCGATCTGAGCAAACGGACCGAACGGACCAATGCGCACTGAAACTGGCTTGCCACTCTCGGGATCAATCCCGATTTCGCGCGCCTGAAGCACCTCATTACGATCCACCGTTTCATCTTTTTCTTTCACGGTTTCGTGAAATTCCCCATAAAAATCCTGCATAATTTCTGTCCATTTTTTCTTACCCTCAGCCACGACGTCAAACTCCTCCTCGATATTGGCAGTGAATTTGTAATCCACAACTTTACCAAAATGCTGGACCAAAAAGTCGGTCACCACCTCGGCAATATCGGTCGGAACGAGTTTTTTGTCTTCGTTTTTCTCAATATATCCACGAGTCTGAATCGTAGAAATGGTAGGTGCATAAGTCGATGGACGACCGATACCCTCGCTCTCCAATTTCTTTACCAAACTCGCTTCAGTGTAACGTGGCGGTGGAAGAGTAAAGCACTGCTCCTTGGTTAATTCCTTGAGGTCGCAAACCTCACCCTCAGGCATCTTCGGGAGCAATTTATCGAGACAGGAATTATTTTCTTCATCATTGTTATCATCACCCTCGTCCTTGCCCTCACTATATACTCGCAAAAATCCATCAAACTCAATCACCTGCCCCTTCGCCACAAACTCGCAAAGACCCACACCCTTGCTCTCCGCTTCGACTTTCACAGTAGTGCGTTTTACCTTTGCCTGAGCCATTTGACACGCAACTGCGCGTTCCCAAATCAGCTTATAGAGTTTCCAGAATTTCACATCATCAAACTGAGATTTGATCTCATCTGGCACGAGCGACATGTTGGTCGGACGAATCGCCTCGTGGGCTTCTTGCGCGCCCTTAGACTTGGTTTTGTATCCACGACCATTCTCCAGGGAATATTCTTTGCCATACAAATTCGTGATAACCTCGCGCGCCTGGGACTGTGCCTCAGCGGAGAGATTGACGGAATCGGTACGCATATAAGTAATCAAACCACCGGTATGCCCCTTGATCTTGACCTCGTTACCCTCATAGAGCCTCTGCGCAATCGTCATGGTCTGCTTCACACCATAACCCAACTTACGACTGGCCTCCTGCTGGAGAGTCGAGGTGGTAAATGGCGGAGCAGGATTCATGACACCGTCTTTTTCATCAATACTGGCAATCTTGTATTCGGCTCCCTCAAGCCCCTTTTCAAGTTTTTCGGCTTTTTCGGCACTGTTTATCAGTGCTGGTTTATCCTTCGGACGAATAACTTTTCCGTCTAGTTTATTTAGCTCGGCAATAAAATCCGGCTGAGAAAAATCCGCGGTAAATTTCCAATATTCTTGCGGATCAAACTCGCGAATCTCTCTTTCCCGCTCAACGATCAATCGCACCGCCACACTTTGCACACGACCGGCACTCAAACCGCGCCGAACCTTTTTCCAAAGTAAAGGCGAAAGCTCGTAACCCACAAGACGATCGAGCACGCGACGAGCTTGTTGCGCATCGACAAGATTGAGATCGATCTTGCGCGGAGTTTCGAGAGAATGCAAAATCGCACTCTTGGTAATCTCGTGAAAAACAATGCGCTCAACTTTCTCGGGATCGAGCTTGAGAGCGTGACAAAGATGCCAACCGATCGCCTCTCCCTCACGGTCCTCATCAGTCGCGATCCAAACTTTCGGGTGGTTCTTGAGTTCTTTCTTGAGGTCGGAAATTACTTTCTTTTTGTCCTCGGAAATTTCATAAGTTGGCTCAAAATTCTTCGCGGTATCTATACCCATTTTACTCTTTGGCAAATCGCGAATATGCCCCATGGAAGCCTTAATCACATAATCTTTGCCAAGGAATCGGCTGATGGTTTTGGCTTTCGCGGGAGACTCGACAATTACTAAATTTTCGGACATTTTTTGATTTTAGATTTCGAGCTAAGAGTAAACGCAGAGAATCGCGATGTCAAATCGGAGATTTATTTTTCCCTGAAAAAACTCTTGCCTTTTTGCTTTTTTTTACTTAAAATCGGGTGCGTTATCCTGTTGTGGTCTCATCGTTCAACGGATAGGACGTCGCTTTGCGGAAGCGAAAATCTAGGTTCGATTCCTAGTGAGACCACCATTTTTGTTGTACGGAAATAAAAACTGAGTATTATATAAGTATGAAAAAAGTATTTGTGCTGATTCTCGGTTTGGCGCTGGTCGGGTGTAATGACCCGCAGATAAAGGAGGACGTGAAAAATTATGAAGATGTCTTGGAGCAGATTGAGGATATAAACAACAAGCTCCAAAGCGGAGAAATCACGAGTGAAGATGCGGAAATTTTGTATGAGGGAGTTGAGGAGCAGGTACAAATCACAAAGGAAAAAACTGATTCCGCGACTAATTCGAGTGGGCGTTAATCCCCTTGAATAAAATTTCTCAAACCAATATACTTGTCCATATGGATAAGCAATTTAAACTTGTATCGAAATACGAGCCGGCGGGTGACCAGCCTGCAGCGATTGAGCAGATTAGTAAAGGCTTGCAAGCCGGAAAACACGACCAGACGATCCTCGGTGTGACGGGCTCGGGTAAGACCTACACCATGGCGAAGATTATTGAGAAAATCCAGAAACCGACACTGGTAATTGCGCATAACAAAACCCTCGCGGCACAGCTTTGTACCGAATTTCAGGAGTTTTTCCCGGACAATGCCGTGAGTTATTTCGTGAGTTATTATGATTATTATCAGCCGGAGGCGTACATGCCCGGGAGCGACACTTATATCGAGAAAGATGCGCAGATTAACGAGGAAATTGATCGCCTTCGTCATGCCGCAACAATGAATTTGCTGACCAGAAAAGACGTGCTCATCGTGGCGTCGGTTTCGTGTATTTATGGTTTGGGGCGCAGGGAGGATTACGAAAATATGGCGTTTGAGGTCAAGGTCGGTGATGTGATTGAGCGAGATATTCTACTCAGAAAGCTGACCGATCTCCAATACAATCGCGCCAAAAATGATTTTAAGCAGGGAATGTTTGAGGTAATGGGCGATATTGTTGAGGTGATTTTGCCGGGGAAGGAAACCGCCTATCGCTTGGAATTTTTTGGTGACGATGTGGACAAAATTAGCGAAATTGAGCCGTTTACGGGAGATGTTATCCAGGAAAATCTGGAGAATGTTTGGTTTTTCCCGGCGAAACACTCTGTAACCACTCCGGAAAAAATAGAAAAGGCAGTCGAGGAAATCCGCAATGATCTGGAGGTGAGATGCAAGCAACTGAATGAAATGGGCAAGATAGTCGAGGCAGCGAGATTGCGCCAACGTACCGAGTATGACATTGAAATGTTGCTCGAGGTTGGCTATGTGAACGGAATTGAGAACTACACACGGTATCTCTCCGGGCAAAAAGAAGGTGAACCACCATCGACTTTGCTCGACTTTTTCCCGAAGGATTTTGTGACATTTATAGACGAGAGCCACATCACCGTACCGCAAGTTGGCGGAATGTTTAATGGGAATCTTTCGCGCAAAAATACGCTGGTGGAGTACGGATTTAGATTGCCAAGTGCGCTGGATAACCGCCCGCTCAAGTTCGAGGAATTTGAGCAAAAGCAAAATCAGCTGGTTTATGTTTCTGCGACTCCGGGGAAATATGAGTACGAACATACCGCCAAGAAAGATTTTGCGGAGTTGGTGGTGCGACCGACCGGTCTGACCGATCCGACTGTGGAGGTGCGACCGACTGAGCATCAGATTGATGATTTGCTGGAGGAAATCCACAAGACTACTGCCAAAAACGAGCGCGTCCTCGTGACCACCCTGACCAAACGTAGCGCGGAAGAACTGACGGATTATCTCACCGACGCAGGAATAAAAGTGAAATATTTGCACTCGGATATCGATACGATTGAGCGTCTGGAGATTTTGCAGGAATTGCGTCTGGGCGAGATCGAGGTCATCGTCGGGATTAATCTTTTGCGTGAAGGTCTGGATTTGCCGGAGGTGAGTTTCATTGGGATTCTCGATGCGGACAAACCGGGCTTTTTGCGTAGTCGTGATGCCCTGATCCAGACGATCGGTCGTGCGGCTCGTAATGCGAATGGACACGTGGTGCTTTATGGTGACGTGATGACACCGGCGATGACAGCGGCGATCGAGGAAACTGAACGCCGCAGAAATAAGCAGATTGAGTATAATAAAGAGCATGGCATTACCCCGCAAACGATCCAAAAGGCGATCAAGGACATGACGATGGGTGTGAAGAGTAAGAAAAAGAAAGATGGCATTGGTGAACGTGAACTCAAGAAAATTCCGAAGGAGGAAATTCCGATGCTCATTCACGCACTGGAAAGTAAAATGCAAATGGCGGTTGAGGAGCTGAATTTTGAGAAGGCAACTGCTCTGCGCGACGAGATTGCGAAGCTGAAAAAGATGCAATAAAACTTGCGGATTTCTCGCAAGGGTATAAAATAAAAATGTAATTTAAAAACGTTTATGAAAAAATTTGGAATTGTCCTCTTTGGTGCTCTGCTTTTTGCGCAAAATGCACACGCAGTCGTAACCGAAAAGGAGTACTCAACAGTAGATGCACCTTACATAAATTTGGAGGCGACAGACTTGGGAGATGACAGCGTTCGCCTCACTTGGCAAACGGAATATTTCACTGAGATGAAGGATTTTTTGTATTGGAAAGTTGTGCATTCGGACGATAACCCAAATTTGGTTTATCCTGAGGACGGGTATATTTTTTATGATACCAATCCCCTCGCCGATTCTTACATCGACACCAACACGAGCAACGGCAAAAATTATTATCGTGTGTGTGCGATCACCAGCACTCTCACTCGTTATTGTTCAAATGTTGTGGATTTGGATATTGATCGCAAAAACACGACCTACAAAAACGGTTATTATGCTGTGACTGAGGACGAGTCTTTGGATTTGGAATTGGAAATGGCAAGCAACGGAAATCTCCTGACTTGGGAGGCGAACGAATACGATAATTTTGTTTACTGGAAGCTGATCCGCTCGAAGGAAAACGCTGAGCCGACTTATCCGGAGGACGGTTATATTTTCTATTCGAATTATGCCGACACGGACGAATACCTCGATGAATCCCCTATTGGTTTGCCGGTTTATTATCGTGTTTGTGCGATTACTTCCGACCGTCATCGCCACTGCTCAAATGTGGTTTATTTCGATCCGAAAAATCCCAAACAAGACGATGACGATTCTGAACAAAAAATTTGTACACTCGAATACGCACCGGTCTGCGGAGAGGACGGCAAGACCTACGGTAACGCCTGCAACGCCGAGGCAAATGATGTAGAAATAAAATACGAAGGAGAGTGTAAAAATGAGGAGGAAAAT
>CAZJIT010000011.1:0-12435 GCA_964546155.1 uncultured Candidatus Peribacteria bacterium | reverse complement strand
CACGCACGTCGAGTGAGAGTTTTTTGCGAGCGTCTTTGAGCTCTTTGAGGCGAGTTTTTAGTTCACCATCTTCAGTTTGCTTGATGATATCACGAAGCGCTTTTTTGGACGCTGAAATTTCCTCTTTTGCATTGATGTAGTCAGCTAAAAGACGGCTAATTTTTTCCATAGATAGACCCATAGGTTTGTTCATGGAAAGAGGGGGTTAGTATCTTGCGAAGTGAGCAAACGCGCGGTTTGCCTCAGCCATACGATGCACATCTTCCTTTTTCTTCACAGCTGCACCCTGACCCTCACTAGCCTCGAGAATTTCCATCGCAAGACGCTCTGCCATTGGCTTGCCCTTACCACTCTTAGCTGCTCCGAGGAGCCAACGTAGAGAAAGTGAATCACGACGCTTAGGAGTAACTTCTACCGGTACCTGATAAACCGCACCACCGACACGCTTTGGGCGCACCTCGACAGTCGGAGTGATATTTGTGATTGCTTTGACGAAAACTTCTTTTGGGTCAGTTTTACCACCTTTGCGCTCTTTGATAATAGCCATTGCGTCATTGAAAATACGACGAGCGGTAGATTTCTTGCCACGCTCCATGATGTAGTTGATAAACTTTTCACAGAGAGCTGTGGAATTAGCAGGAACGAATTTAGGAGATTGTTTAGCCATATTTTAATTATTTCTTTAATTCTTAGGTTTCTTAGTACCGTATTTACTGCGACCTTGTTTGCGATTCTCAGTACCGGCTGTGTCGAGCTTACCACGCACTACGTGATAACGCATACCTGGGAGATCCTTCACCTTGCCACCACGGATCATCACTACAGAGTGCTCTTGGAGGTTGTGTCCGATGCCTGGGATATACGCATTAACCTCATGACCGTTAGTCAGGCGCACACGACAGAATTTACGAAGCGCAGAGTTCGGCTTCTTTGGTGTCATGGTAGCAACTTTGGTACATACGCCACGCTTCTGCGGACAACCCGTTTGTATTTTTGTTGTGCTGTTGTGGATTGAATTGTGAAGAGTTTGCATAGCGGGAGATTTTGATTTCTTCTTCGCCGTGCATCGTGGTTTGCGAATTAATTGGTTAATTGTAGGCATAGTTTTTTAAAAACGAAAATTTATTTAGAGCTTTTGAGATAATAAGCGGGGCAAGTTTACACAATTTTGACCTACCTAGTCAAGGCGAAATTTAAATCCGGAGGAGGCGAGAGCGCCTCCTCGGATTAAGATCTGTTTATGCAAGTTGTTCCTCAAGTTGATCATCTGGATCTTCGATTTCATTGAGTTTGCGGTATTGCTCACCGGCTGGGATCAGACGACCGATAATCACATTTTCCTTAAGACCGTCGAGAGTGTCGATCTTTTTGGTTGTGGCTGCTTCCACGAGGACACGGATTGTTTCTTGGAATGACGCAGCAGAGAGCCAAGAATCAGTCTTGAGAGCGGCACGGGTAAGACCGAGGAGGAGGCGTTCGTAACGCACTGGGCGCTTCTTGTCATTTGTGAGTTCGTCGTTGATTTCCTGAACCTTGAAATAGTTGGTATTTTCACCGGCGAGGAGAAGGCTATCTCCGGCATCGACGATGCGTGCGTTGGAGAACATCTCACGTACGATGATCTCGAGGTGCTTATCATTGATGGTTTGACCTTGAGAAGCGTAGATGGTCTGCACTTCACGGAGAATGTAGCGCTGAGCATCGTAAACGCTGGTGAGATCCATGTATTCACGGAGGTTGTAGTGACCCTTGGTGATGGCTGTACCCGGAGTGATTTTTTCACCATTTTTCACGAGTGGGGTGATCTGAGAAGAGATTTCGTATTCACGGTTTGGAGCTTCGAGGCTCTTGATTGTGATTACGTCATCTGTAATTTCAGTGATTTTACCATTGAAATCGGCACGGATAGCGCTACCACCTTGCACAGCTGAGGCAAGAATTTGTTTTTCTTTGACCTCGTCACCCTTCTTGAGGGCGGTTTTTTGTCCAGCGGCGAATTGATAGCTCTTTTCCACAGCTTTTTCACCGAGAACACTGATGGTAATGTGTCCGGCAGCTTTCTTGATCTTTACCTCACCGGCGATATCACAGAGGATTGCCGGGGTCTTTGGTGCACGAGCTTCGAAGAGCTCCTCTACACGCTCAAGACCTTGGGTAATATCACCTTCACCGGCTACACCACCCATGTGGAAGGTACGCATCGTAAGCTGTGTACCCGGTTCACCGATAGACTGTGCGGCGATGATACCGACTGGAGTTCCCGGTTTGACAAGTTTATTGCTACCGAGATCCTGACCGTAACACTTCTGACAGATACCCTCGCGAGTCTGACAAGAAAGTGTAGAGCGGATCGGTGCCTCTTCGATATCAGATTTTTTGATTTTAGCGAGGAGATCCTGATCGATAACGTCGTTGCGCTTAGCGATGAGATTGCCTTTTTTGTCCTTGAGATCGGCTGCGAGTGTACGACCGAAGATACGAGCGTAGAATGATTCACCGATTTTTTCTGATTCAGCTTTATTGACCATGTGGACGTCGGTCTGACCGCAGTCCTCCTCACGAATGATGATGTCCTGTACAGAATCAACAAGACGACGTGTGAGGTAACCAGCTTCCGCAGTTTTGAGCGCAGTATCGGATTTACCTTTACGTCCACCGTGCGTAGCGATGAAGAACTCGAGAACTGAGAACCCGTCTTTCAAGTTAGACTTGATCGGGAGCTCGATCGTACGACCAGATGGATTCGCTACCAGACCCTTGATACCGGCGAGCTGTGTGAGCTGTCCCCAGTTACCACGGGCACCGGATTGCACCATGTAAAAAATATTGTTTTCCGGATAGTCAGCCTTGAGTTTGTTTGAAATTTCTTTCTTAACTTCGCTCCAGAGGCGGACATTTTCGAGGTAACGCTCATCGAGCGTGAGGTGACCTTTCCACCACTGATTGTGAATGTGACGAGCACGCTCGCTGGCCGCTTCGATAATTTCGATACGACCCTCTGGCACGACGACGTCGTCCTGTGAGATTGAGATACCGGACTTCATACCGAAGTGGAAGCCAAGTTTCTTGATTGCATCGGACATTTTCACAGCGGTTTCCATGTCGTGTGTGTTGAAACATTCTGACACGAGGCGTTTGAGAGCGCCTTTGTTTTGCGGTGAATTTTGGAATGGCATTTTAGCCGGCTTGGTCACATTTTCATGGAAAATCACACGACCAACTGTTGTTTCGAGCATTTCTCCCTCTTCTGTGCGTACTTTGATTTTGGCTTGTGGGTGCACGTTGTCCATTTCGTAATCCATCAAAACTGAATCTGTGCTTTCATAAATCTTACCATCACCCTTGCGAGCTTCATCGCTGGAGTAGGTGAGGTAGAAACAACCCAAAATCATATCTTGAGAAGCGTTGATGATTGGCTCACCGGCAGACGGCTTGAGGAGGTTTTTGTCACAACTGATGAGTTGCTTCGCCTCGGCTTGAGCCTGCTTAGAAAGAGGTACGTGTACCGCCATCTGGTCACCATCGAAGTCGGCGTTGAATGCCGCACAAACGAGTGGGTGAATCTGAATTGCCTTACCCTCGATCAGTACCGGGCGGAAAGCCTGAATACCAAGACGGTGAAGGGTTGGAGCACGGTTGAGGAGGACGAAGTGATCCTTCGTGATTTCCTCGAGGATATCCCAGACTTCTTTTTCTCCCTTTTGAATAATTTTTTCAGCGTTTTTTACGTTGTGCGCTGAGCCTTTTTTGATCAATTTACCGATAACAAATGGCTTGAAGAGCTTGAGCGCCATGAGTTTTGGAATACCACATTCCGGCATGTTGAGGTTTGGACCGACGACGATAACCGAGCGACCTGAGTAGTCCACACGTTTACCGAGGAGGTTTTGGCGGAAACGACCTTGCTTACCCTTGAGCATGTCAGAGAGTGAGCGGAGCTTGCGACGATCTCCTGATGTGAGGACTGTCTTACCGGCGCGAGGGGAGTTGTTGAGCAATGTATCCACAGCTTCTTGGAGCATGCGTTTTTCATTGCGGCAGATTACCTCCGGTGCACCGATTTCGATCAGTTTGCGAAGACGGTTGTTGCGGTTGATGACACGGCGGTAGAGGTCGTTGAGATCAGAGGCTGCGAAGCGACCACCGTCGAGCTGGACCATCGGACGTAGATCCGGTGGAACAACCGGAAGAATTGTTACGACCATCCATTCTGGGCGAGTACCGGCCTGCTGGAATGCACGTGCGAGCTGGATTCTCTTGAGAATTTTTTTCTGGCGTTGCTCTGAGCACTTCTTCATTTCTTCCTCGTTCTCGGCAATAAATTCCTCGAGATTGATGCGAGAAAGTAGATCACGGATAGTTTCGGCACCGGTACCGGCTTGGAAAACCTGACCGAACTTCATGCTGAGATCACGATATTGGATCTCGGTGATGATTTGTCCCACTGCGAGATTCTTGAGTTCTTTAGAGGCAACAGAGTGCTGATCGGTGAGATCCTCGACTTCCTCGGCATGTTCTTTTTCGAGTTTGGCGAGGTGAGAGCTGCGAGCTTCTTTGTTGCCGGCAGTTTCTTGTTTGATTTTTTCGACTGATTGCTCGTATTCATCGATAATTCTGTTTTTGTGATTCTTGAATTCACGATCGAGATCCTTGAGAGCCTCTTCACGAGCGTCTTCGTCGATGTCTTTGACCACGTATGCTGCGAAATAAATCAGTTGTTCGATTTGTTTCACGCTGAGATCAAGGAAAAGTCCGATACGGCTCGGGGTAGAGCGCACAAACCAAGTGTGAGTGATCGGCACTGCGAGCTTGATGTGACCCATGCGTTGGCGACGTACAGATGAATGTGTGACTTCTACGCCACACTTTTCACAGACTACGCCTTTGTAACGAATGCGCTTGTACTTGCCACAATAACATTCCCAGTTTTTGGTTGGACCGAAGATTTTTTCACAAAAAAGTCCGTCACGTTCTGGTTTTTGAGTACGATAGTTGATCGTCTCTGGTTTGGTAACTTCACCGTGTGACCAGCTGAGCATGGTCTCCGGATTGGCGATCGAGATGGCGATTGCATCGAAGTTATCGTTAGGTCTAGATTTATGATTTTGCATCTTATTTTAAGTTTAGAAGATTATTTAAGTTATGAAATTTTAGTTGTCGGCATTTTCTTCAAATGCTTCTTTGATTTCTTTGAGTGCTCCTTCGCCGGTAGCGTCAGCTTCGGCTAGAGGAGTATCTTCTTCTTCCATTACTTCATCAGACATTTCTATAACTTTCATTTCTTCAGATAAGTCTTCGTTCTTTTCCGCTTCGACGTGCTCGACGTATTCTTCAGCGGATTCTTTTGTGCCGGTCTTGCGATCCATGAGCTCGACGTCCAGACAGAGAGCTTGGAGCTCCTTCATGAGTACGTTGAATGACTCTGGAGTAGATGGCTTGCGAATGTCCTCGTCCTTAACGATGGCTTCGTAGGCTTTGGCACGACCATAGACGTCATCGGATTTGATTGTGAGGATTTCTTGCAGGGTATGTGCGGCACCGTAAGCCTCGAGTGCCCACACCTCCATCTCACCGAAACGTTGTCCACCGTGCTGAGCCTTACCACCGAGAGGTTGCTGAGTAACGAGTGAGTAAGGACCCACAGAACGTGCATGCAACTTGTCCTCTACGAGATGGAGAAGCTTGAGCATGTAGGTGATACCAACGGTTGTTTTGTTGTCGAGTGGCTCACCGGTGCGTCCGTCGTAAAGTTGAACTTTACCGTCCTCAGGGAGTCCGTTTTCTTTCATAAACTGTCTGATCTGCTCGGTAGTGATACCGTCCAAGGTCGGAGTTGCGATTTTTTTACCCATTTTTTTCGCACACCAGCCGAGGTGAGTTTCTAGAATTTGACCGATGTTCATACGAGATGGGACACCGAGTGGATTCAAACAAATATCTACCGGAGTACCGTCCTCGAGGAATGGCATGTCTTCCTCAGGTACGATGATCGAAACGACACCTTTGTTACCATGACGACCCGCCATCTTATCACCCACAGAGATCTTACGAGTTTGTGCCACGAAGACTTTGATTTGCTTGATGATACCTTGTTGGAGTTTGTCACCGGCTTCAGGAGTAAATACCTGAACGTCGATAACCTTACCGCCGGCACCACCTGGCATGCGGAGTGAAGTGTCTTTCACGTCCTTCGCCTTGTCACCGAAGATCGCTTGGAGCAATCTTTCTTCTACGGTTAGTTCGGTTTCACCTTTGTTTGTGATTTTACCTACGAGAATGTCGCCCTCGTGTACAGTCGCACCGATGCGAACCACACCCTCCTCGTCCAAATCTTTGAATTTCTCTTCAGCTACATTCGGGATATCACGGGTAACTTTCTCCGGCCCGAGCTTGGTTTCACGGACATTACAGATGTAAGTTTCGATGTGAATTGAATCGTAAAGACCCTCACGGAAAACTTTGTCAGAGATGACGATCGCGTCCTCGAAGTTGTACCCACGCCATGGAAGGTAAGCCACCATGAGGTTACGTCCGAGGGCGAGCTCGCCGTTGTCCACGGCTGCACCGTTGGCGAGAATGTCACCCTTCTTGATTTTTTGTCCGGTTTCTACGGCTGGACGCATGTGCATACAGGTCGCTTGGTTGGAGCGGACGTAGGTGTCGAGAGTGTAAGTTTTCTTTTCACCGTTATCATAAAGTACAGTGATGTGTGCAGCATCAGCTTCCTTGACTGTGCCGGCACGCTCTGCGATGTGTGTTTGTGAAGAATAACGAGCGGCCATTTCCTCAGTACCGGTACCGATGTACGGCGCTTCCGGAGAAATGAGGGATACGGCTTGACGTTGCATGTTTGAACCCATCGAAGCACGAGTATTGTCATCATGCTCGAGGAACGGAATCAGTGAAGTCGATACGGAAATAATCTGCTGAGGAGCGATGTCGATGTGCGTGATGTCGTTTACGTGACAGAGATTTGCCTCACCGTGCAAACGTGCAGAAACACGCTTGTTTTTGAATTGACCGAGCTCGTCTAGCTCTGAGCTGGCCTGTGCCACGACGAAGTCTTTTTCCATTTCGGCATCGTAATATTTCACGTCGTCTGTGATGTAAGTGCGAACTTGCACTTCTTTGAGGCCTTTGATTTTAGCGATTGCGCTGGCTTTTTCTTTGGTAATCACTTCGTGCATCTTGACGATTGTCTTGCGACCGTCTTTGATGTCATCACCGGCGATACGACCAACGAGATTGGTAGCCTTATTTTCAACTGTGTTTTTGGTTGAGCGATATGGAGTCTCGATGAAACCGTATTCATTGACACGAGCGTAATTCGCCAAATGCACCACAAGACCGATATTTGGACCTTCCGGTGTAGCGATCGGACAGATGCGACCGTAGTGCGAGTTGTGCACGTCACGTACGTCGAAGCCGGCACGCTCACGAGTCAGACCACCCGGACCAATCGCAGAAAGACGGCGTTTGTGCTCGAGTTCTGAGAGTGGGTTGATCTGATCCATGAATTGTGAAAGCTGAGATCCGGCGAAGAATTCACGGAGAGATGCGGTGATCGGACGAGAATTCACGAGCTGAGTCGGAGTCACTGTTTCGAGGTCGAGGACAGTCATGCGATCCTTGGCGATGCGTTCTGTGCGTAAGAAACCAACACGCATTTTATTCTGAACGAGCTCACCCACGCTGCGGATACGGCGGTTTGCGAGGTGATCGATGTCGTCTGCTTCACCGATTCCGTTGTTGAGCTTGATGAGTTCTTTCATCGCAAGAATGAGATCCTCAACTTGGAAAATGCGGTGCTTGTTATCGTTTGGAGTATCGACACCGAAGCGCTTGTTGATTTTGTAGCGAGCGATCGCACCGAGATCGTAGCGTTTGAAATCGAAGAAAATCTGCTCGATGAGTTGTTTCGCATTTTCGGCAGTCGCCATGTCACCAGGGCGGATTCTCTTGTAAACTTGCTGGTAAGCCTCGTCTGCGTTGCGGGCTGGGTCTTTTTCGAGAGTCGAGAGAATGTAGTCGTTCTGGAGGTTGGTGTTTACGTCAGAGAAGAGTTCGAGGATTTCTTTTTCTTTTTCATAACCGAAACAACGGAGGAGGGTAGTCGCAGTTACTTTACGGCGACGGTCGATCTTCACGAAGATCACACCCTTCTTGTCGGTTTCGAGCTCGATCCAAGCACCACGCTTTGGGATCATTTTACAATCATAATATCCTGGAGTGGTTTTGCTATTCGCAAAGAAAATACCCGGAGAACGAACGAGCTGGTTGATCACGACACGCTCGATACCATTCACAATGAAAGTACCTTTGTCAGTCATCAACGGCACGCTACCCATGAGCACGGTCTGCTCTTTCATTTCACCCGTTTCTTTGTTTACGAGGCGAATGTGTGACTTGAGAGTGGTTTCGTAAGTCAAATTCTTACGGCGGGCTGTGTCAGCGTCGTATTTTGGTTGGTCGTAGTTGTGGCTGAGGAAATGGATTTCCATTTTCTTGCCAGAGAAGTCCGTAATCGGAGAAATCTCCTCGAGGAGCTCACGGATTCCTTCTTCGAGGAACCATTTGTAGCTGTTGAGCTGGACCTCAATCAAACTTGGGAGTTTGTACGGGTCTGGATTCTTGCCCACGAAATCACGACCGGAGGTGCGCTTCATCAGAGATGGAGAGATGCCCTCAGCGTTGAAGACTTCATTTGCATTGAGCGACTTCCCGAATTGCACGTTGCCTTTGCGGCGAGTGCGTTCTTTTTTCGGCTTTTTTGTTTCGGCATCTTTGGCCTTGACCATTTTGGATACCTTTTGTGCTACACGCACAACTTTACCCGCTTTCTTTTTAGCGGGGGTTTCTTTTTCAGCAGTTTTTTTGCTTGCCATGGATAATAAAAAATTAAGTTGCGTTCTGTGGAAAGTGTATTTCCTGTGCTTCAACAACTCATCTAAATTGCACTTACTTGGCAGATATTATAGATGTATTAGCCAAAAGTCAAGATTTTTTTTGGTTTATTTTTCGCAGGGTAAAAAATACCTCAGTGCCGTGTTTTGGCTCACCCAGACCGATGTTTCCGCCTTGGAGCTCGGTCAGTTCCTTGGAAATGCTGAGCCCGAGTCCGGTTCCTTTGGGATTGTGGTCGTCTTTTTTGCTGTAAAATCGCTCGAAAATGCGGTCTTTGATTTTGGGTTCGATGCCGACTCCGCAGTCTTTGACGAGGATTACGACGTGATCGTCGTGCTCGGTGATCGAGATTCTGATTTCGCCGTCCGGACAAAACTTCAGAGAATTGCCGAGGAGATTTTCGAGGATTTCGATGAGGGCGCTGCGCTCGCCACTGACCATGATTTTGTTTTTGGGGCGATCGAATTTCACGTTGCAGATATTTTCATTGTTGAATTTATCCACGAAATTGTGAATGAAATCTCCGATGTTGATCGGCTCGATGCTGAGTGGCACACCGACGTCGATGCGGCTCATCCAGAGGATTTTTTCGAGGAGAGGCGTGAAGAAATTTACCTCGCCGATGAGGTTGCGGACGAGTTTTTTGTTTTCTTGGGAGAGATCCTCGCTTTGTAAAAAGTCCAACCCGCTTTTGAGGCTGGCGAGAGGTGCACGGAGATTGTGGCTGGCTCGGAGGAGAAATTTGATTTTTTCCTGAATGAGAGGGGAGAGGTTGTCCCTCGGCTCAGCACTGAAACTCGCCGGTGTGAAATATCCTTGCGGGCTGATTTCGACTTTGATTTTGCCGTTTTCGAAGGGGAAGAGAAAAATGTCCACGCCCTCCTGATCGAATGGGAAAAAGACGCCTTGCCAGCTTTTGCCTGTTTTCCAGACTTTTTGAATGCCGTGGGTGATTTCGCTGTCGTTGTTGCAGATTGTTTCTAGGAAAATCGCTCCACGGACGTCACCCCAGAGTTCATTGGCCATTTTGCTCGACTGCAAAATGCGTCCCTGTGGGTCGAGGGTGAAGCTGAGGGTTTTGGAGCTCGGTTCTTGGTTATTCATTTTGGTTTGGTTCTAGGAGCTCGTAGCCGAAGCCACGCACGGTGATAAGTTTGCCCTCCATGCCGTGTTTTTTGAGGATATTGCGGATACGGTGAATGTAAACTTCCAGTGAATTTGAATTTACATTGACCAGCTCCTCGCCCCAAATGTTTTCGACTAATTTGCTGACGGAAACTGCCTGCCCGACGTAGTGAATCAGATAAGTGAGCAATTTATATTCTTTGGGGTTGAGCTTGATTTCTTGATTTTCATTGAAAAAAACTCGGTGGGCTCGGGTGTCGATGCTGAATGGGCCGTACTCGAGGTAGGCTTTTTTCTGGCCGTGCTCACGACGAATCAGTGCTCGGATACGTGCGAATAATTCTGCTAATTCGAAAGGTTTGCGGAGGTAGTCGTCGGCGCCGAGATCAAGACCGGTCGCCACCCCAAATTCCTCGCTCATCGCCGTAATCATCAAAATCGGAATGTTGTTGCCGTCACGACGGAGCTCCCGACAGACCTCGAAGCCGTTTTTGTGTGGGAGTTTGATATCCAAAATCACGAGCGCATAATTGCCGACACGCACTTTGTAAAGACCTTTTTCGCCATCTGTCACCACGTCCACGAAATACCCCTCACGCTCCAAAGCTCGTCGCATGATATCGCCGAAGGTGCGGTCGTCTTCTACTACTAAAATTTTCATTTTTATGACTTAAATATTTTTTGGAGAGCCTTAGAAATTTGGTTGGTTTTGTCGCTGGCGAGCAGATCGACGATTTTATCGAAATCCGCCAAATGAATCACCTCGACCAGCTTGTGAATTGCGCTGCTGTTTGAGTTTTGCATGATTTCCTCGATACCCTTGGCACGGAGATTATTTACTTTTTCATTGATGGCACGGCTGAGCTCTTTCTCGTATTTTTCGTATTTCTTGAGCGGGAAGGTCTGTCCAATTTGAAAATCACACTCGGGGCAGTGGGCGCTGTTGTTTTCGAGGATTTTGAGGAGTTTGTCGGATTCCTCGAAGGAGCACTCGGTCTGCATGCAGCCGAATTCCTTTTGTAATTTCATGAATTTGTCGTAACTCGGTGCGCCGAGTTCTTTGATGTTGTCCAGATTTTTGAGCGCTTGGAGTTTTTTGGCGCACTGGTCGGTGGCTTGGAGGTAGGTGCGTGCTTCTTGGTAATATTTCTCGTGGTCGGAGAGATAACGCTCGGTGTAGATGGATTTGTATTCCCAAAACGAACCCAAGAGCGGACCTTCGCTTTTTTCGGGAGTGAGAATCAGCTTCTCCGGCTGGAAGTGCTTCATCACGAGCCCCTGATGAAAACGCAAATCAGAATAATTGTCACCCTCCGGAATGTCGATGAGATATTTGGCGACATTCTCGAAGAGGTCGAGCTTATCCGAGAGAATGTGCAGCTGTTCGCTACTCAGTTCGGATTCATGTGCCTCAAAAAATTTCAAAAAGTTGAGATTTTTATTTTGGTTTGCGATGATCTGGTCGATGTTTTCGAGGTGTCGGAGCAGTTTTTCGTAGTTTTTGTCCGAGAAGTTTTTGTACTGATTGGCCTGCGCCTTGATAAAAAATTTGCGCCAAGCGTCGGTGGTCGTGGGGTCATTTTCGATCCAGAGGAAGTCATTTTTTTTGTTGATGCCACTGATTTTGGTGGCGGATTTCCAGAGCTGGGCGTGGATTTCCGGATCGAGTTTCTTGAAATAAAGCTCGCTCGCAGTCAAATCCAGTGCGCCACCGGCGAGTGTCCATTCACGTGCGACAAAAAGCAAATCCAAAAAATCGGTGACAGTTTCGGGATTAATTTCGGTGTCCTTTTGGATTTTTTCGGTCCAGAGTTTGTGGTGTTTGCGGTCGGCAGGGGAGAGTTTTAGCAGAGGAATCGCCTTTTTCCAGAGGTCGGTGCGGGTTTTTGCCGAGTCGATGAAAAGCTGATGGAGTTCGTTTTTGCGACCGGACTGCTTGACCCAAAAATTAATCGAAGGAGGAGTTTGCATAAATTTTTTTTAGCTGGCTAAAGTATAAACATTAATTTTCTGAAAATACAAATAAGCTGAAGAAAATTTTTAAGGTAAATTTAAGAAATATATTCAAACACAAAATCTCTCGTCTGTCAAAGTCAGATGCTTTAAATTTATCGAGAAATTTGCTATAATGTAACGATAACAACAAATACAAAAACCATGTCCAAAAAACTGAAAGTCTATGTAGCGAAAGAAATTCGTGAAAATGTACGAGCGATCCTCGATATGAACGAGGAGGAGATTGGTGTGAAGTTTTGTCTTGATCCGAAGGGGTGCGACACTGAGCTGATGCTCAACCCAGATATGCTGAAGATTTCCCAAGCGGTCAATGAAAAGCGTGTGCCGATTGCTCCCAAGAATGATATTTTGGAGGATTTTGATCCGGTTGCGGAGAAGGGTGGGGCGTTT
>CAZJIT010000010.1:0-12675 GCA_964546155.1 uncultured Candidatus Peribacteria bacterium | reverse complement strand
GATTAAGCCTGATGCGATTCAGCGTGGACTCATCGGTGAGGTATTTCACAGATTCGAGCGCAAGGGTCTAAAATTGATTGCTTGTAAAATGAGTTCTCTCAAGGAGGAGATTCTCAAAGAACACTACGCACACATCGCTGATAAGCCATTTTTCCCTGGGATTAGTAAGTTTATGCAGTCTAGTCCTGTGTTGCTAACTTGCTGGGAGGGTCTAGAGTGTGTGAATGCCGTACGTGAGATTGTGGGTATTACCAAGGCCCGTGAGGCTGAGGCTGGATCTATTCGTGGTGATTTCGCAATGAGTATCCAGTGTAATGTGGTACATGCTTCTGATACACCTGAAAATGCCGAGAAGGAGCTTGCACTACACTTTAATGAAAGCGATTTCCATGAATACAGCAAGGGTGAATACGAGCATGTTTATTCGGAGGACGAGTACGAAGCCAAATAATCAAACACAAAGAAAAGCCCACCGTGCAAATTTGCAAAGTGGGCTTTTTTCGACTCCTGAATTAACTCAAGAAGCGAAGTATCTCAGAGAATTCTGAGATGGGATAATCTGGCTTTTTGTCCGGGGAGGGTTTTTCCGTGCAGGAATTTTTCCTCTCATTGCTCTGATTTGTGAATTTCTGATAAAAGCTGAATTTTTCAGTATCTTTTCGAAATTCATCACGAGCGTCTATGCCGTATTTCGCCCAAACGGGCAAAACACCGACACTCTGACCGGATTTGATATCTTTGCCGGGATTATCTCCGACAAAAACCACTGATTCGGGCTCGTATATAAGACCGAAATGAACAAGAACGCTCTGCAATCCCCGTGGGTCTGGCTTCTCGTACTGAGCAGAAATTTCTGCCGTATGCCCCTTAAATTTACACAAATCTTTTTTTAAATTTTTATGTAAAGTTTCGGGTAACACGAGAGTTTTTTCGGTTGCTTCGCAAATGGGCAAAAGCGGATCCGGAAGCCCCCAAACACCGTCAAGGTAAGGCAAGACGCCCATCTTGCTCAGTCGCCAAAGTCCAACGTAACGTGGCGCATCTGTGAGCACTGCAATCGGAATGCCTCGAGCCTTGATTTTCTCTAGGGTGTCGATCACCCCAGAAAAAGGTGTGAGATAGGGATTGCCTTTTTCTTTGGCGTATTTTGTTACGGGACGCAGGCATTTTTCACAAAAAACATCTAAGCCCGAACCAAAATAGTACTCCCTCACCGAACGCAAACTCTGAATCAAGAAGGGGTGTTCGAGCGATCCGTGCTGAGCAAAGACCTCTCTCGCTTCAGCGTAGAGCACTCCCCTCTCAATTCCGGTGACTTCGTGCAACTTCTCAAACAATGCCGAATGACAGTGATACCACCATTCCACCCAATTGAGAATTGTGAAGTCCACGTCCAATACCACCAATTTTATCTTACTCATTTTTTCTCCTTTTGGTTTGGAAAAGATCATTTTAATTTATTTATTTTTAAAACATTAATATGAATTTGTCAATGAAAAAAACTGGTCTTAAATAAAAAGCTGAAAAATCTCTTGACTTAACGCCTCCTTCTCTATAAAATCCCCTCGTCTGCTTTTAAATATCGGTAGATACAAAAAGCAAGTTCCCCGCTCTGGGAAGGAGTTTACCCTCCCCACCCCAGACCGAACCTCTACTATTTAATTTCATTTCCATGCCAGGAATATTGGGTAAAAAAATCGGTATGGCTCGCATCCACCAAGATGACGGTCGTGTGATCCCTGTAACAGTAATTGATTGTACTCCTAATACAGTTGTACAAGTCAAAGATACTGACAAGGAGGGATATCCGGCGTTAGTGTTGGGTTTCGACGAACGCAAAAAGCCTACCAAAAACAAGAAGTTCTATTTCATTCGTGAGATCACTCCGTTTGCCGAAGAAAAGAAAATCGGAGATAAAATCACGGTTGATGTACTAGAAGAAGGTACTGAGGTCGATGTGACAGGTATTACGAAAGGTAAGGGTTTCCAAGGTGTAATGCGTCGTTGGGGATTCCATGGTGCTCCTGCATCACACGGTCATATCCGTCACCGTAGCACTGGTTCAGTCGGTGCCTGTGCGGCTCCAGCTCGTGTTACTAAAGGTAAGAAAATGGCAGGTCACATGGGTACTGATCAGCAAACCCTCAAGAATCGCCCTGTTATGAAAGTTGATTCTGCTAAAAATCTAGTGGCTGTGAAAGGTAGTGTTCCGGGACAATGTGGAACTTACATCAAACTCAGCTGGTAATATCCTCTAATTCACTCATGTGGAATTAACTCCGGAAATATTACAGTCGGCGTACGAAACGATAACAATCCCAGAAGATAAACTTGAAAATCCGGTTCTGATACAAATGATAGGTGCTCCCGCTTGGGGTAAGACATTCCTCACGGAACGCATCACAAGCACTCTGCCTATCGTTTCCATCTCCAGTGATCGCCTCAGAAAAAAATTATTTCCTCAGGCGGAATTCACAGAGGAGGAAAATCGCTTCCTGTTTGATCAGGTGACTGAAACTATGATCAAGGAATTGGCACAAAAGGGGCACAGTATCATTCTCGATATGAATGTTGGCAAGAAAACTCATCGCAAGAAAAACTGCGAGATGGCCAAATCACTCGGAATGAAATGCCTGTCGATACTGACTTACTGCTCTGACAAGACAGCCAAGCTCAGAATGACAGAGCGCCAAAAAAATCCTTGGAAATTGATTCAGCGCAGCGAGTACATCGTCCCTGTAGAAAGATATGAACACTTTGTAGAAGAACTAGAAAAACCCGGAATATTTGAAAAGAAATTCAAATTCAACTCCGAGAAAAACGAAATCAAAAAATTTAAAAAGTTAATTGCTTACTTAAAGAATAATGCCTAATTGCGACTTATACGACCAGACCGGTGCCAAAAAAGGTAAACTTGAACTACCAAAAGAACTTTTTGGACAAGATGTTCATACAGACCTTGTTCACCGCGCTCTCGTCCTCCAACAAGCTAACCGCCGTAATCCTATCGCTCACACACAAACTCGTGGTGAGGTAACGGCCTCAAAGCGTAAAATTTACCGTCAAAAAGGTACGGGTGGTGCACGTCACGGTTCAAAGAATGCTCCGATTTTCCGTGGTGGTGGTGTGGTTTTTGGTCCACGTAATACACGCAACTTCACAAAAATGATGCCTCGTGCTCAGCGTCGTATTGCTCTCTTCTCTGCTCTGTCTGAGAAGGCGAACGAAAACAAAGTTCTCGGTCTTGCAGATTTCAAAGCTGATAAAGCCAACACTCAGTCAATTGCGAAATTGATGAAGGATATGGAAATCAAGCGCAGTGCGTTGTTCATCACTCCGGAAAAGAACGATGTGTTTGTACTTTCTGCACGCAATCTGCCAAACACTAAGACAATCACTGCTGGGTATATCAATGTAGAAGATCTCCTCAAGTATGACAACATCGTTGTATTCGAGAAGGCTGTTGATAAGATGAAGGAAATCTTCAAGCCAGAAGCTAAAACAACTACTAAAGCTAAATCTGAATAATTAAAATATGGAAATCACAAATGTAATCATCGCACCGGTAATCACAGAGAAATCTACCGATAACCAAGGTAAGGGTTACTATTCATTCTATGTTAATCCTAAGGCAACTAAGATCGATATCAAGAATGCAGTAAAAACTCTCTACGGTGCAGATGTGGAAGAAGTAAAAACTCAAACACTACCTGCGAAAGTACGCAAACTTGCGAAGAATCGCATTATGACCAAGCGCCCAAACACAAAAAAGGCACTCGTGGTTCTCAAAGGTAAAAAACCACTAGATTTCAATAAACTAAAACTTGAAAAATAATCATGATTAGAGTACTTAAACCAGTTACGCCAGCTAGTCGCAAAACTTCTTATACAGATTTTTCACGTGTTACAAAAAAAGCTCCTGAAAAAACTCTCCTAGAAGCTAAGCGCAAGACCGGCGGACGCAATAATCAAGGTAAAATTACCTGTCGTCATATCGGTGGTGGTGCTAAGCAGCACTATCGTCTTGTTGATTTCTCTCGCACTGATAAGCAAGGTGTTATTGGTAAGATCACAGCTATCGAGTACGATCCGAATCGTACCGCTTTCATCGCACTCGTAGTTTATAAAGATGGTGAAAAACGTTATCACCTCGCATCTGAGGCGGCTCGTGTAGGTGATGAAATCGTATGTGCAGAAAAGACCAAAGTAAAATCCGGTAACCGCATGATGCTCAAGAACATTCCGCAAAGTTTTGATGTGTTCAATGTCGAGCTTCACCCTGACAGAAAAGGAACTGCGGTACGTAGTGCCGGTAGCTCTGCGAAGTTGGTTGGTTTTGATGGAAATAAAGCCCAACTTCAACTCCCTTCTGGTGAGATTCGTTACTTCGATGAGAAGTGCTACGCTACAATAGGAAAAGTATCTAACGAAGAATGGAGCAATATTCGCATCGGTAAAGCCGGTCGCCAAAGACATCGTGGTATTCGCCCATCTGTTCGTGGTAAGGTAATGAACCCTTGTGATCACCCACACGGAGGTGGTGAGGCGAGCAACTCTATCGGTATGAAATATCCAAAAACTCCATGGGGTAAGCACGCACTCGGTGTACCTACTCGTTCCAAGAAAAAACAATCTAATAAATTCATTGTCAGAAACCGTAAGGGAAGACAATTAATCAAAGAAAATTAATCTTGCGGAAGCAAATTAAAAACTCTAAAATCCACTCACTTAAAAGTAAATAATGACTCGTTCAAGTAAAAAAGGACCTTATATCGACCCAAAACTCGCCAAGAAAGTAGAAGTTCTCGGTGGGCAGAAAAAAGTCATCAAGACTTGGGCTCGCCACTCTGTTATCGCTCCGGAATTTGTAGGACACACTATCGCTGTTCACAACGGCAAGCAACACATTCCTGTGTTTGTTTCAGAGGAAATGGTCGGACACAAACTCGGCGAATTTGCACCTACTCGTACTTTCCGTAGTCATGGTGGTAAGCTCGCAAAATAATAAATAATCTTCCATAAATTATAATGAAATCTTCAATTCCATCAGCACCGATTTCTTACAAGAAGCTCAATGTGATTGCAGGAGTTGTGCGTAAGCAAAATGTAAACACAGCCCTTGCTAAGCTTGATCTTATGCCGAAAAAGGGAGCAAAGGTGCTTCATAAACTCATCGAGTCTGCGGTAGCTAACGCTGTAAACAACCAAGGTCAAAAAAGTGAAAATCTGATTGTTGACCAAGTTATTGTGAATAAGGGTGTTGGCATGAAACGCTGGAAACCAGCTGCTCGTGGTCGCGCTCTTCCTCGCACTAAGCACTCTTGCAGTGCACGTGTTGAGTTGGCTGTCGTAGCACCTGCTAAGTCAGAAAAGAAGGAAAAGAAAGCCGAAACTAAGACTAAAGTTAAAACTACTAAATCTAAATCCACTAAAACTGAAACTAAATAATGGGACAAAAAGTTAATCCTATCGGTCTACGCATCGGTATCAACCGTGGTTGGTCAAGTCGTTGGTACGCCAATCCAAAAAATTATGTAGAAACTCTTCATGAGGACATTCAGATTCGTAAATTTATCAATGCGAGTGTGAAGGAGGGTGGCGTCAGTCTTATCGAGATTGAACGCACAAGCGGACGCATTGATATCAATATCCACGCTGCCAAACCAGGTGTGATCATCGGTCGTCAAGGTGCCGGAATTGATAAAATTCGCCAAGATTTGGAAAGCAAGTTTGGCAAGAAATTCAATGTAAATATCGTTGAGATTAAGAAGCCTGACCTAGAAGCAGCCGTAGTAGCTGAGAACGTGTGCATACAGATTGAGCGTCGTATCAACTACCGTCGTGCTTGTAAAATGGCTCTCAAAAAGGCTATCGAGGCTGGTGCGAAGGGTATCAAGATTCGCATTGCCGGTCGTCTGAATGGTGTGGATATCGCTCGTGAAGAAACTTACAAGGAAGGAAATATTCCTCTACACACATTCCGTGCTGACATCAGCTACGACTCACGTAAAGCTGAAACAACTTACGGTGTGATTGGTGTTAAGGTATGGATTTACAAAGGAGAAGTATTTAGCAAGGGTGTTCGATACAATGATAAGAATAAAAATAATAATGCTCGCAAACCTAGATAATTATGCTACAACCTAAGAAAACAAAATTTCAGAAAATGATGCGTAACCGTGGAAGCCTTAAGGGTATTGCGGTACGTGGAAGCCGTCTTGCTTACGGTTCATTTGGTCTGAAAGTAACAGAATGCGGTGAAATTACCGCTCGTCAAATTGAAGCTGCTCGTCGTGCCATTAGTCACCACACTAATCGTGAAGGTAAACTATGGATTCGCATCTTCCCAGACAAACCACTTACTCGTAAAGCTGCCGAAGTACCGATGGGTTCTGGTAAAGGTTCTGTTGAACTTTGGGTGGCACCTGTGAAGCCGGGTCGCATTGCCTTTGAGCTTGATGGTGTAAGTGAAAAAACCGCTCGTGAGTCATTTCGCAGAGCAAGCGCCAAGCTTCCTATCAAATGCAAATTTGTAACTAACGAACTTTAACAATAAAGATGGCTGAAATTAATTTATCTACAACTGAGCTCCGCAATCTATCTGACAAGGAGCTACAAAAAGAGCTCGATAAAGCTCGTCACAACCTAGCTGCGATGAAGATTTCTATCCGCACTGACAAGGAAAAGGCTGTGCACAAGGCTAAGAATCTCAAGGCTTACATTGCGCGCATTCTCACTATTCAGAATGAAATCGCAAAATCAAATAATCAAGAAACTAAGTAATATTAAACATGGCACGTACTAAAACAGGCATCGTAACTTCCGCTAAATCTGAAAAGACTATTACAGTCACTGTGGATAGTTATGAGAATCACCCTAAATACCACAAGCGTTATCTTGTTAGCACAAAGTTCCGTGCTCATGATGAAGAAGGTAAGGCAAAAGAAGGTGACAAAGTGGTAATCACAGAATCTCGTCCATCTTCCGCTACAAAGCGTTGGACGCTCACAGAAATTATTAACAAGCAATAATCAATGTTACAAGCAGAATCAAAAGTAAAAGTCGCAGATAATACTGGTGCTAAGATTGCACAAGTAATCAAAGTGCTTGGTGGTAGCCACCGTCGTTATGCACGTGTGGGTGACACTGTGGTGGTAGCTGTGAAGTCAGCTCTCCCTCGTGGAACTGTTAAGGAGCACAGCGTAAATCGTGCCGTAGTAGTTCGCACAGCTAAAGAATTTAAGCGTCTAGATGGATCATCTATTCGTTTTGATGACAACGCAGTTGTTATCATCAGTAAGGAAGGTGAGCCAAAGGGTACTCGTATCTTTGGACCGGTAGCTCGTGAACTTCGTGAAAAGGGTTATCAGAAAATTATTTCTCAAGCTCCTGAAGTTATCTAATTTATAAAAATTCCTATCAATATGAAAATTAAAGAAGGTGATAAAATCGTCGTCATCGCTGGAAAGGACAAGGGAAAGAAGGGCGAGGTAAAACACACATACGGCAAGATGAATAAAGTAGTGGTAGAGGGTGTAAATCTTCACACTAAATTTATCAAAAAGGGTGCTGGTCGTCCTGGTCAACAGGTTAAGATCGAATCTCCTATCCACGTTTCAAACGTAATGCTTCTCGACCCGACTAATGACAAACCAACTCGTGTCGGATACAAGAAAAATGAAGGCGGTGCTAAGTACCGTGTATCCAAAAAAAGCGGTGAAGCTGTAGATAAAGCTATTAGCAAGGCTGATAAAAAGAAAACAACTAAGTAAATCATAAAGTAAAATGACTAAACTTCTAGAAAAGTACCGCAAAGAAATCGCCCCAAAGATGCAAAAAGAAATGGGCGTTAAGTCTCTCATGGCAGTACCTAAAATCACAAAAATTACTCTGAATATGGGTGCTGGTAAATGGCTCGCAGGTAGCAAGGACACCTCTGAGTTAGAGGCTAACCTTAGCGCTATCGCCGGTCAGAAGGTGGTGGTGACTAAAGCTAAAAAAGCCATCTCTAACTTCAAAACCAGAGAGGGTATGGCTGTTGGTTTGGCTGCTACACTTCGCAGCGCACGTGCTTACGATTTCTTTGATAAATTCATCAACATTGTCGCTCCACGTGTCCGTGACTTCAATGGCTTCCCTACTAACTCATTCGATGGTAACGGTAATTATTCTATAGGTATTCGTGATATTCAGATTTTCCCAGAAATCAGTGTTGAGAATGTAAGTAAAGGGACAGGTCTTCAGATTACTATTTGCACTTCCGCAAAGAACGATGAAGACGCTCGCCTACTTCTCACAGATCTAGGATTCCCATTCAAAAAAATTGCTAAAAAATAACTCTAACTTCTAAAAATGGCTCGAAAAGCTCTCAAAAATAGTTGCGAACGCAAGCAAAAGCGTGCGGAAAACCAACTCAAAGCAGGTGTTAAAATTTCTAACCCTACTCGTGTCTACAATCGCTGTAAAGTGTGTGGTCGCAAAGGTGGTTATCTCGGAGATTTCGGAATGTGTCGTATTTGCTTCCGTGAATTGGCTAACCGTGGTGAAATCGCCGGTGTACGTAAAAGTAGCTGGTAAAAACCAAACTGATATAATAAATAATTTGTTTAAGAAATATGCTTACTGATCCAATCGCTGATATGCTCACTCGTCTGCGTAACCAATCCGCAGTGGGACACGAGCACTTCACAGTTCCCTACTCTAAAATCAAGAAATCTATTCTTGATCTGCTTGCAAGTGCAGGCTTCGTAGAGGGAGTAGAAACTACTCAGGAAAACAATCACCCTTACATTAATGTAAAACTCGTCCCAAACAAAAAACTTCACGTAAAACGTGTTAGTAAGCCAGGACAACGCATTTATGTAAAAAACGAAGATATCAACAAGGTACGCAACGGTCTTGGTATCTCTATCATCTCTACTCCAAAAGGAGTAATGACCAATCTCCAAGCCAGCAAAGAAAAGATCGGAGGTGAACTTATTTGTGAAATTTACTAGAAAATTAAAGCTAAATAAAATGTCCCGAATCGGAAAAAAACCAATCACAATCCCTTCTGGCGTAGAAGTAAAAATTGATGGAAATAAAGTAACCATCAAGGGGCCAAAGGGAGAACTAAGCAATACTTTTCAGGAAGTTATTGAAATCAAACAGGAGGGTAATGAGGTAATCGTGACTCCTAAAAACGAAGAGCGTCAGACTCAGGCTTACTGGGGACTTACTCGCACCTTGATTCAGAATATGATCACTGGTGTATCTGAGGGCTTCAAGAAGCGCATGGAAATCAACGGTGTGGGTTACAGATTTACTGTAAACGGCACCAAGAGCATAAAACTCGAGCTAGGTTTTTCAAATCCTATCGAGTACCAGATTCCGGAAGGGATTACAATCACGCAGGACGAAAAGAAAAAGAATCTCATGGATATTAGCGGTATCGATAAGCAAAAAGTCGGACAGGTTGCTGCTGAAATCCGCTCGTTCCGCCCACCAGAGCCATACAAAGGCAAAGGTGTTAAATATGAAGATGAACACATCACTCGCAAGGCTGGTAAATCGGCTGCGAATGCTGGCTAATATTAAAAAATAATTATTCTGAAATGTCTAAATTGACCAAAGAACAATCTCGTGAAAGACGTCACGTGCGTGTACGTGCCAAAATCAGTGGCACAGCTGAAAAGCCACGTTTGTCTGTCTTTCGCTCAAACACTAATATTCATGCACAACTTATTGACGATAAGAACTCAGTAACTCTTGTTTCTAGCTCCGATCACACCATTAAGAAAGGCACAAAGACTGAAAAGGCTGCAGAGGTTGGCAAGGATATTGCCAAAAAAGCACAAGAAAAGAAAATTGATACAATTGTTTTTGATCGCTCAGGTTACAAATATCACGGACGTGTTAAGGCTATCGCCGAGGCTGCTCGTGAAGCTGGGTTGAAATTCTAATTTTACAAATTAAAACTAAATTATAATAATGGTTCGTCCTCCTCGTAATAAACGCTCACCACGCACACGTGAACCAAAAGAATTTGAAGAAGTTGTACTTCAAGTCGCTCGTGTTACCCGTGTGGTAAAAGGTGGTCGCCGCCTGCGCTTTCGTGCTACTGTAATCATCGGTAACCGCAAAGGTAAGGTCGGTCTCGGTCTTGGTAAATCAGCTGAAGTATCTACTGCTATCCAAAAAGCGGTTGCTCAAGCTAAAAAAGACATCATCGAAGTTCCAATTGTGAAAGAAACTGTTCCGCATGAGGTTAAACTCAAATTCAAGGCTGCTGAGGTAATGATCATGCCGGCTAACGCTGGTAAGGGTATCATCGCCGGTGGTGCTATGCGTCAGATTTTGGAGCTTGCGGGTTATCGCAATATCATCGGTAAACGCTTCGGTACTTCAAACATTCTCGCAAATGCACAGGCAGTGATTGAAGCTCTCCGTGAACTTCAACTCGTTCCTGGGCAAAAAGCTGACGATATGAAAAAGGAGGAGAAAAAAGCTGAAAAGAAAAAGGTAAACAAGGCAATTCTCCCTGCGCATACTTTTGGAAAGAAGGAAGAAGTAAAGAAAGAAGAAGCCCCTGCTGAGGAAAAACCAACAGAGGAAGCTCCGGTAGAGGCAGAAGTAGCAAAAGAGGAAACTCCTGCCGAGGAAACTAAATCAGAATAATAACTAGACTAAAAGAAAAACATGAAATTACACGAACTAAAACCTGCCAAAGGTTCTACCAAGAAAAGTAAACGTCTCGGACGTGGTAATGCAAGCGGCAAGGGTACATTTTGTGGGAAGGGGTGCAAGGGAGCACAAGCTCGTAAGGGTGGTGCAAAACGTATCAACTTTGAAGGTGGACAGACACCTTTCTTGATGAAAATGCCTAAGCTCAAGGGTTTCAATAACCCAAATCACGTTGATTTTCAAGTGCTCAACCTATCTACTTTGGAAAATAATTTCAATGATGGAGATACTGTAAATCACATCACATTGGCTGATGCCGGCCTACTCAAGCGCCACATGTCACCTGTGAAGATTCTTGGAACTGGAAAACTAACCAAAAAACTCACTGTAATCTGTGAAGCTGTAAGTAAAACTGCTCAAGAAGCTATTGAGAAGGCTGGCGGAAAGGTAGAGCTCACTCTTGTGAAACAAGAAAAATCCGAATAATTAGCCTAAACTAATCAAAAATGTTTAACACTCTCGCAAAAATCTGGCATGCGAAGGACTTACGCAATAAAATTCTGTTTACGATTTTTATTGTGTTTTGTTTTCGCTTTCTAGGACACATCACGATCCCCGGTATCAATACCGACGCCCTCAAGGAAAGTTTCGCTCAAAAAAATAATATTTTGGGTGTTTTTTCTGCTTTCACGGGTGGGTCTATCGAAAATTTCTCGATCATGCTCCTCGGTCTGTCGCCTTACATTAACGCATCGATTATTATTCAGCTTATGACGGTTATTTCTCCGCGCATCGCTAGCTGGAAGGAGGAGGGTGAGGAAGGTCGTCGCAAGATGAATAAGTGGACTCGTTATCTCACTATTCCGCTCGCTTTTGTGCAGAGCTACGGCATGATTCTCCTGCTCAACAGCTCAGTACAAGGCGGTTTGATTTCTGATATTTACGCTACAAATATTATTATTCCGATGATGATCGTGGCTACGACTGGTACGATTTTGGCGGTTTGGCTTGGTGAGCTCATCACTGAGAAGGGTCTTGGAAATGGTGTTTCTATCCTGATTTTTGTGGGGATTATTTCGAATGTGCCACAAGTGATCGGTAGTCAGCTCGGTGTTGCCCGCCTCAATCCAGAAGCGATTTATCCTTTCTTGATTTTGACTGCGATTACGATTGCTTTGATGATCTTCGTGGTGCTCGTGACAGAGGGTTTGCGCCACGTGCCGATCACATACGCTGGTCGCCGTACCGCAAGTGGTGAGCAGGCATCGATTCCTCTTCGCATCAACCAAGCCGGCATGATTCCGATTATCTTCGCCGTATCGATGGTAACTTTCCCTTCTATCCTTGCGAAATTCTTTGTAAATTCTCCAAATGAAACAGTGCGTGCGATAGCAGATTTTATCACTGCAAACTTCTCATCTGCTAGCCCAAACTGGACCTACATCGCAGTTTTCTTTGCACTCACGGTGTTTTTCACATTCTTTTACGTTTCGATCACATTCCAGCCAGATCAGATCGCTGAAAATATTCAAAAACGTGGAGGATTCGTGCCGGGTATCCGCCCAGGACGCCACACCGCTGAGTATTTGCAGGCCGTTTCTGACCGCCTCAATCTCTGGGGTGGATTGTTCATCGGTTTCGTAGCGGTCTTGCCTATGATCCTCAACAAATTTTTCTCGCAGCTCGGACTAGGAACCGTACAGCTCCTCATCTCCGGTGCCGGTATCATCATCATCGTAGGTGTTGCACTCGAGTTGTTCCGCCAGATCAACTCCCACCTCGCAATGCACGATTACGAGAAACTCTACTAAAAAATAAACTCAAAACCCGTCATCTCACATGGCGGGTTTTTTAGTGGTTGAATTTCTAGCTGAAATATGCTAAAATAAAACGATAAAAATAAAAAAAATATGAATATTTCTGAGTTACAAAAACTAATTTCCGAGTCCCCTACCCTCGCTAAAAATCCCGAAATGAAAGCGAATCTGGAGGCTAATTTGTCGAGCATGGAAC
>CAZJIT010000009.1:5412-13419 GCA_964546155.1 uncultured Candidatus Peribacteria bacterium | reverse complement strand
AACCACCGCCGAGGTCAAAAATCCCGCCCAACAAATTTCCGCAGGGGGGAGAGGGGTGTCGCCCTTCGCAAAGACGAGGACGAGTGCACCGGACACCACCGGCATCAGCATCAAAAATGAAAAATTCGCAGAAGCGCCACGGTCGAGCCCGAGGAGATGACCCGTCGAAACGGTGCTACCTGAGCGAGAAACCCCGGGCACGATCGCCAGCGCCTGCGCCAAACCCATGCCGAGGATTTGCTTCCAGTTTTTTTCTGGAGAGAGTTTTTGGTTTTTGCGATAATGCTCAACCAGCCAAAAATACGCACCCACACAAACAAAAGCCACCGCCACACTTTCGACCGAACGAAAATTTTCCTCCAAAATATCCTTGAACTTCAGACCAAAAATCACCGCCGGAATCGTCGCCACGATGAGCTGAGCGAGGAGCTTGAAATTGCCCTTGAGAATACTCAGCCATTCCCGCCAAAACAAAAATACCAACGCCACCAGCGTTCCCGCATGCACCAAAATATCAAACCCGAGCAAACCGGCTGTGTCGAGCCCGAGGTAGTGCTCGGCCAGCACGAGATGTCCGCTGCTGGACACCGGAATGAATTCCGTCAGACCCTGCACGGCGCCGAGAGCGATCGCTTCGATTATTTGCATGAGTTCATTATGCGGAAATATTTTCGGTTTGCAAATTATTTTCTTCCGCCTAAAATGAATTACAAGAAAGTTTGGTCTTTATTTTTTTGGGAAAGGGGAAATAAAATGATGTGTTTTGCGCACGTGGCCGGAGGGGTCGCTCTGACGAAAAAAGCGAAAAATCCTCTGGTGATTTTTGTGAGCTGTGTCGGTCTGCATTTACTTTTTGATGCGGTTCCGCACTGGAATCCCTGCCTCGCTCAACCTCAACTGATTTGTTTGGATTTGGCTTTGGCGGCGGTGGTTTTGCATTTTATGCGGGGAGATTTTTGGCAGGTGGCACTGGCGACTTTGGGTAGCATTTTTCCGGATCTTTTGTTTATTTTCGAACAAAATTTTCTGCACAATTTGAGTTGGTTCAGTCATTTTCACGGGAGGATTCAGCCACCCAATATCGATCCGGTTTTGGGTTTTACTTATCAGGTGATGCTGGTTTGCTTGCTTTTGAGAGCAACGCAAATACGAGAAAAAACCCCAAAACTCGAGCTTTCTTGCGAGCAGGTCTGAGATGGACCTGCTTTTTTATTCTTCTGGGTTTTCCGGCTCACCTGTGACGATGGTGAGGATTTTGTCGCCGGCAGTTTTCTTGTAAAAAACATTTTCCACGATCCAGCCTTCGTCATTTTTGAATTTGGGCAACAAATCTGTGCTGATGTGACTTTCGGCGCACATTTTTTTGTAGCCCGCCTGATCATAAATCGAAATAGTAATATTTTCCACATCGTTTTTGCCTTCGACAACGTAAATTTCTTGTCCGAAGGGCATCTCGACGCTATCTGCCACAGAAACAATTTTGTGGTTGGTGGTTTTTGGTTCGACAGGGAGTGTGATGCCAATCTCAAAAACGGTATTCGAATAAACAAATTGCCCATTGATTAGGTTTATTTCACCGACGTAATCCGCAATCGGTTCGACATAATTCTCCGCATAAAATCCCTTTTTCTTCTCCTGCAAATAATTCACCAAAAACTGGGAAACCTCACCACGAGTCAAAAACTTGCCGTACTCCGTGCCGAGGAGAGCGATATTTTTCCATTCGGCATCGATCATGTATTTATCAAACCAATTTTCAGCGCCATCGCTCAACATTCCCTCATCACCGTACGCCTCGTAAATAATCTTGGCAGCCTCGACGTAATTTATATTTTGAGAAGGCTGAAAAGTGCCGTTGGGATAACCTTTGATAATTTTGTTTTTGTGAGCCATGCAAATGTACGGCGCATACCATTCTCCGATTTTGACATCTGGGAAAAAGGCGTAACTCCAACTCGGCTGTGTGTTTTTCGATAGGCATTTTTTGATTTCGTTTTCGTCATAGACAGCGTTGATTATTATTTTCGTAAATTCCGCACGATTGATTTGGTTGTTCGGACGAAAAGTGCCGTCGTTGTAGCCGTTGATGATATTTTGATTGTGAAGAGTTTGGATTGCTTCCTGATTATTTGAGTTTGAGATATCTTTGAAATCAGCGCTTTGGACGAAACTCGGCAACACCAAACAAACCGCTAAAATTAGGGAAAATATTTTGTTTTTCATTCTGAGATTTTATTTCTTTTTGGTTGTGTTCATGTTATACTTTAGCCAAATTAAAATCAAATTAGAGTTATGAGTCGTAAAAATAAATTTATTTTAGGCGGGGTTATGTGTCTAGGGCTTTTGGGTGTGGTTGGTGTTTTCGCTAACACTCTCGGTAGTGGGATTACTCCTTCACCAAGCAATGTTCGTGTGAACTTCGGGACGTGTGATATCGGACAGTCGGAGAAGGTTTGTATCGGAGGTGGGGATTATGTGCAGATTGGCTCAGCTCGAAGTGACTGTGGGGATACTGCTACTCCTCAGGAGTGTATCGATCACAGAGCAGAAGTTTTGGAGTTTCCGTGTAAAGCACGTGATGTGGCGACGGTTTGTATTTCTCCAGTGGAAACTCGCAGCATGTATAGCAGTTCTGGTAACGAAATTCCATGTGATTGGTCGATGCCGGTCGGTTGGAATAACTGGGAAAATATCGTGATTTCACAGTCGCCATCACTTTGGGCTGCAACACCTCGCAGCACTTATTGTACTTTTCAAAAGAAGGCCTACTCACTGATTTGCGGAGAGCAGACTCCTTGTCCGAGTGGTTACACTTTTGTGGCAAATGACAAGCCATGTGTGTTGGATTCGACTTACAAATACTGCGAGTGGGGTGGTTACGTCAAGGGTAGTGATCTCAAGCAAAACGGAGAAATTTGTAATGCCAACACAGACTGTGCGAGTGATAAATGTGAGTTGCCGGACAGTCCGATCGAAACCGGACTCTCGAATGTGACTGTGACTTGGGACGATTTTGCAGAGAATGAAAATGTTAGCTATGTTGAGATTTGGCTTGAGAATTCCGACACTGGCGAGCTTTTTTCTCCAGTGCGCAAAATAAATATTTCCGAGCATGAAACTTATTTCAGCGGACTCGAACCGGGGCGTGTTTACGAAATTTTCATGCGCTCAGTTTTTGAGAATGAGGGTGATTTGGATTACGGTCGTGAAGTTAATTTGGAATTTACCTCCAAACCGTGTGGCTCGCTCAGCTCAAAATACCAAATTCCTTTCACGGCAACTTTGGTCGATGAGGATAGCATCGAGATTGCAGTTGTTCCGCATCGTCTGCCGATTGCCAGCTCGATGAGTACGATTCACAAGGACGGCAATACTTATAAAACTTACATCAAAAGTGTGCGTTATGATGTTTCCCGCAATGGTTCGGTAATCAAGACTTTTTGGTGGCACGAGGATCAGAGTGGTCAGCAACATCTCGACGAAGCGAAGTTTGGATCTACTTTAAATACTTCCGGAAATTACCAAATGGGTGTGGGTGGAATTGTTTATACCGAAAGTGTTTTTCCAAATGGGGCAAATGGATTTACTAAAAAAACTCGTGGTGGTGAGGATTATTTTGTTTGGACAGACGACGGTCTTGCTTCCGGACAAAAATACGAATATGAAATCACAACTTTGATCAATTATCACGAAGCTAAACTCGACCGCATTACCAACAGCATGATAGAAACTGATTACATGGTCGGCAAGCTTGGCGGCAGCATGGGAAGTGGTGACGGATCGGACGGAGATTTGGTCGTGACCAGTGGCACTAAAATCGTAAACAGCGTTGCAACGAGCCTCTCAAACAGTGCGAGTGTCGGTGATACTTTCATTAACGTGAACAGTCAAAATGCCTTCAAGGTCGGTGATGAAATCATGATTATCCAGTCGCAGGGTGGTACGACCAGCAATGTTGGAAATTATGAATTCAAGCGCATCACTTCTGTCACCGGACAGAGATTTGGTTTGGAAAGTGGTTTGAGTAATTTTTATGATGGCAAAACTCAAGTTCTCAAAATTCCGAATTACAAAAATGTGACGGTGGCTTCCGGTGCAACCCTCAAGCCGATGCCGTGGAATGGAAGCATGGGCGGAATTCTCGTTTTCCGTGCGAGTGGGGTGGTCGATATCCGAGGAAAAGTAGATGCCAGTGAAGTTGGTTTTCGGGGCGGAGAGAGTGATAGCAGTTATTGTTATGAAAACGAAAAAGGTTATCAAACTTGCACGGCTTACAATGGATCGGGTGTGACCGGTGGCGGAGATGGATCTACTCGAGGTGGTAACGGCGCAAATGCTTTTTCTGGGGGCGGATATTATTATCATTACAGTGGTGGAGGTGCCGGTTCATTCAAGATTTCTTCTCCTTCTCCGGAGAGTACGGCTAGTAAGCTCTATCTAGGAAATGGTTCTACTCAGGGTGCTGGTGGCGGTGGTGCAGGTGGGGGAAAGACGAGATACAATATGTCTTGTCCTTATTATCCGGGAAGTGCTGGTTATTCCAGTGGGACTCCGGGGAATGGTGGGTATGGTATCTGCGGAGGAGATTATGGGTGTCTTTATCCGATGATAGGTTATCCGGGGACTTCCGGACAAAGTGGTAAAGCAGGAGGTGGTATTGTGATGATTTTTGCAGGTAAAATTCAAACTTATTCTTATGGCTCAATTCTTGCGAATGCTGGAGATGGTGGAATTGGCGGCAAGGGCGGTTCTTATGGAATATACAATTATATTGATGATATGCGTGGCGGAGCAGGACAAGGTGGACAAGGTGGCAAGGGTGGAACGGTGATTATTTTTGCAGATGAGCCGAGTCTTTATCCAGCCTCTGTTTCTGCTGATGGTGGTGATGGTGGTTTGGGTGGTAGAAATGGTCACATTGATTATGGTGGTATCGGTGGTATGTTTGCAGACGGAGAAGGTTCAGAGGGTACTTCTGGTGCAGCTCCAAATGGATCCCTAGGTGCAATGGGTGGTAGCGGTGCCGGTGGTCCGGCAGGTCACGGTGGTACCGAGATGGTGGTTGCAGGCATGGAGTTTTCAGACGGTCTTCTCGGTAAGGCGAGCGCCTACACTGGATTTAGCGAGGGTGTACTCTGCGGTAATTATCACGACCAAAAAATCTGCTCTCCTGACATCGATCCTACTCAGCGCTGTGCCGAGGGAGCGACCTTCACGGGCTATCTCACAGACGGTCCAGACTGGCAATGGCAATGTGAACGTGACGGATACGTGCAAACTTGTAACGCCTCATTTAGCGAAAACTGTCTAAACTGCGGAGATGCGCAAGGTGGCACATTTGTTGGACCAAATAATTTACCTTCACTTTGTGATGACGTCGCAGGTGAAAATGTTTCCGGATTTCTCGAGATGCCCGCTCTCGAAAACAGCTGGAAGTGGACATGGACTTGCGGACTTTATGATGAGGAGAGCGATGCGATTTGTAATGCTAATTTTGATTACAGTGTGCTGAAATGCGGTAGCGATCACATGGCGACTGTTTCTAGTTCCGATGCAATTAATAATAAATGTGAGCATGTCGATCAGTTACCAGAAGAATACCAACCGGCATCAAGTGAGATTCAGGGTTCTGCACCGTGGACTTGGACTTGCAATCTTTTTGGTAAGAGTGTGGATTGTCAGGCTGATTTCAGTTCGAGTGCCGGAGGCGGGTGTGGTGCTGCGAATGGCGATACTACCTCTACCAAGCCTGAAAACTCTCGACTCTGCGGTGCGGGATATGTTCTAGCTGCCGAGGTTGAGTTAGATGGTTCATTTTGGTACTGGACATGTAAAAAAGGCAACACAGAAACAGCCTGCGTAGCAAGTTACGGTAAGGATAACGGTGACGGTGGAGGTGTTGATCCAAATGCGCCACGTTGCGGAAATGTAGATACGATTGATTTGGATTATGGTGCTGAATTTAATAAATCAGGTGATGAAGATTTCAAGCAATATCGCCAGCCAAACGGTGGAGTGATTACCACTGCTCCGTCGGCAGTGTTGCACGATCTCTGTGCTGTGGGTACGGTCGTGGACTCGAGGGTTTTTGGAAAAGGTCCATGGGTTTGGCTTTGTAAAAACGGTGAGCGCACAGTGGCATGTAGTTCGAATGACATTCCGGAAAACGACGACTTTTCATCTCTCTGTGGCGAGGCAAACGGTGGCAAATTCCAAGCTAAACTAGAAGAGGGTCTTTGCAACCCAGAGTACGTCGATGCGAGCGGAATCTCTCCAGTGATCGGTGACGGACCATGGACTTGGACTTGCACCAAGAGCTGGCGCACATCAGTCTGTATGGCCGGTACGGGTACCGACAGTATCAGCATCATCGGTCAATCTCGTTCCGATTCACTTTCTGGATTTGGGGATACGGCCGAGAGCTCGATCGGTTCGGTTCAGCTCAAGGAATTCTCCCAGACAATCAATCGTAACATCATCTCCCTCATCAGAAATGCCGTGGATTATAGCTCAGGGACAGCGTCGATGTCCAGCACAGGACACGTCAGCGGAGCGACTCGTCTTTACAATAATCAGGTTTATTACATCAAGAATCGCAATTTGATTATAAACAACAATGTGACTTTTGATTCGGCCGATCCGGTGACTTACGTGATCGATGGGGGAGATCTTATCATCAACGCCAACCTCGGATACAAAAACGGTTCATCGGTCGGGTTTATCGTGCTTCACGAGAGTGGTCAGGACGGCGGTAATGTTTATATCGATCCGAGCGTGACCGAGGTGGTTGGTTCTTATTATCTCGAGGGTAGTCTGATGAGTGCCAAGGACAGTAGCGGCAACAATAAAATCGAGGACAGCGAGATTTACGATGGATTTAATTCGAATGAAGAGCTCAAGGATCTCAAAAATCAGCTTTATTTTCAGGGAATTTTAATTTCACGTAATACTATTTATGGTTCGACTCTCGATCCCAAAAATGCAAATGATATTTATAGATTGCCATTCGGGGTGGTCGAATCAGATGCTTATGTTAATTTTCCAGACAATATACCTCCTGCAACTTTCAAAGACAATCAGGCAAATTGTCACGATGACAACGGTGTTTGCGAGGATTTGCGAGCGGCGGCACAGCGCTTCGACGTGAGCAAGATTCGTCAGTTCAAGCCGTATAGTGGCGGTGAATATTCACCAAGCATTCTCCAGCTCAAGGACGCAAATAAAATCAACTCTGCGATTTATAGCAAATCATTCATCTTGCGCTACGATGGGCTGGTTTACTCGGCGACCCCACTTGGCTTTGAGGATAAATAAAAACTAAAAATAAAACTCGTTCTAAATTGAGCGAGTTTTTGTTTTTTATTTCTGGCAGAGCGTATCGCTCTTTGACCCAGGAGCATTTTAAATTATCCAAGCCACAAATCCAAGAAAAAAGTAATGAAAGTAACAGAAATAAATGTCGCTAATGTTGCACTTTTTTAGAATATTACGTGTTTCAATATTTATTGACAATTCGTCTTTTGTAGTTTAAATTAGCATTACTTGGGCGGAAGAAAGGAGTCGGATATGGCACATGACAAACCAAGGCAAAGCAAGGGTAGTTGGGCAGGTAAGCGTGATAAGCATCAAAATCTCGCGAAACAGGGCAAGGAAAGAAAGCATCAGAATGGTAGCTACAAGAGTAATAAACCGCTTAGCGCAAAGAAAAGAAGAAGTATTTTTGATCCTCCGGAAGACTAAAAATTTCAGAAAAACTTGCCGTCCAAGACTGTGGCAACTCAAACCTCGGGTTGCCATTTTTTCATTTCTCTTCCGAATTTCTGAAATTCCTCCCAATTTATTTTCTTGGCTTTTTTCAAAAACTCCTCAGGTGCAAGCCGAGAAAGCGGACAAGCATGACTCCAAAATTCCAAATAATCCACCAAATTTTCGTCATCTAATTTGGTTTGCAAATAACCCAGAAAATCTTTCTGAGCTGATTTGAACTCAGACAAGAGCGCCGGGTTC